>NATN01000090.1 GCA_002085355.1 Candidatus Zhuqueibacterota bacterium 4484_87
TCCTGCCTTCCTCCTTTGCCTTTTTTCAAGTAGTCGGATTTGAGGGAATGACCGACACTCAGGAAGAAGAATTTGCCCGACAAAGATTGATGGCAAAGGTAATGGTAGGAAATCAGTATTATGAAGAAGAAAAATGGAATGATGCATTGAGCGCCTATGAGCAGGCATCCTAATGGCGAAAAAACAAGGCGATCAGAATGCCGCAGCTAATTTGTATCAACTTATCATTTATTCTGCAGCCAAAGGAGAGATGTGGGATAGGGCGATCCTTTATCAAAAGGAATTGGTTGAACGCGCGAAAGATAATGGTGACGCGGAACAAGTCATCGAACAGATGCGCTATTTGATCTATTTTTATACCAAAAATAAAGATTACGACAAGGCAATTGCATATCAGAAGCAATATTTGCAGATTGCCGAGAAGTACCACCAACAAGAAGAAGCGGCGGATTCGTACCGGCGTCTGGGATTGGTATATGAGCAAAGTCGTAATTATAACGATGCTGTGGAAAATTTCACTAAAGCGGTTCAGCAGTACCGGATTTTAGGCGACAGTCTGAAGGTGGCAGAATGTTTGAAAAATCGGGGACGGATTTTTCTACTTTATCTCGACCGCTACGCCCGGGCAATTGAAGATCAGGAAACAGCACTGGCAATTTTTCAGAATTTCGGCGACACGGCAAATTCGATGGAATTGCTCCAAAATCTGGGATTGAGCCATGAACGACTGGCAAATTACCAAAAAGCGCTTCAGTTACAGCAGCAAGCATATAAGCTGGCTGAAAAGTTGAATTCAAATCAATGGATCGGGCTGTCATTGCAATATTTGGCAAATATTTATTGGAAGATGGCGGATTACCAGCAAGCGCTGCAACATCAGAAAAAGGCGCTGGAATTGTTCAAGCGATTAGGGAATAAGAAATTCCAATCTGTGGCTTTGTCAACGACCGGTTTGATTCACATGAGCTTGGGAGACCTGGAAAAGGCAATAGAACTTGAAACTCAGGCACTCACTCTGGCGGAAGAAACACAGTCTTTGATCGACCAGGCAACAATACACAAAAATTTGAGCATGATGTACAGGTCTGACGCCAAATTGGATGAGGCGAGTTTTCATCTCCAGGAAGCAATCCGATTGGATGAAAAAATTGGCGCGGTAAGGGGCTTGAGTTACGACTACCGCAACTTTGGCGCAATTCAACTATCTCAATCCAATTTTCCCGAAGCGTACCTTTATTTACATAAAGCCTTACGGCTGAGCAAGAAAATTTTGGACGGGCGCAACTACGTACAAACTATTTATGAGATTGGTTTATATCATAAAAAAACAGGAAATCTGACTGCGGCTGAGGATACGCTGGCTTTGGCAGGGCAATTGGCGGAACAACTTTTTGTGCCCGAAGTGTCGTGGCGCGCTTATTTTGAACTTGCAAAAATTTATCGAAATGAAAATAAAAAACAGTTAGCTGAACAAACCTTCTTACGCGCCATGTCCACCGTTGAAACGATGCGTTCAAAAATTAAAATTGAGGAGTACAAGTCCGGCTTTATCGATGACAAGCTTGATGTGTATTATTCACTGATAGATTTTTACTTGGAGACCAATCAACATAAAAAGGCGTTTGAAATTGCCGAGCGCGCCAAATCGCGTAATTTTGCTGATTTGCTGGCAAATAAAAAGATAAATTTTCGCGGTGTGGTGAAAAAGGATGATTTCGAGCGAAAGCAAAGCCTTGAAGAAGAGATGAGTCAGCTCCAGAATGAAATAGGCCGTCTCAATTTGGCTGCCTCGGAAAATAACGCCTTAAAATCAGAGAAGCTAACAGTTTTGAATCAACGGCTGGATTCTCTCAGGACAGCTTATCAGCAATTTTTACTGGAACTCAAAGAGCAAAATCCGGAACTGGCGTCTATGATTTCAGTCGAACCGAAGTCTGTTGAGTTTTTTCAGAAACTATTGCCGGACAGTGTGTTGCTGCTGGAATATTTCACAACAGCCGATAAATTGTATTTGTGGGCAATTTCCAATAAAAGCGTGAATGCCGTACAGCAAACCATTAGCGGCAGAGAACTGTTTGCTGCTGTCGATACATTGAGAAAATCCATTCAAAAACAACTTTTGGTGCAAAATTTTCTCAAAAACTTGTACCGCCTTTTGCTTGCGCCGGTGGAAAAGTCTTTGAGCGAAAGCGCGCATTTGGTTATTATCCCTCATGGCGTTCTCCATTATCTTCCTTTCAGCGCTTTGCTGAACGAAGAAGACAGCTATTTGATCGAAAGCCACACTATTTCTCTTAGTCCGAGCGCAATGGTGTGGGCAACCTGCGTGGAAAAGGGCGACGACTTTGTTAATGGTGGCGACTGGCAACCCAAAATTCTGGCATTAGGAAATCCGGATGTAGGTGATTCCCGCTACGACTTGCCTTTTGCCAGGAAAGAAATTGAAAGTATTGAGCTGATTTATCCTCATGTACAATCATTTCTGGGAAAAGAAGCGCGAGAAACCCGTGCAAAAGAATTGTGCAGTACAGCCAATTTGTTGCTTTTTTCCTGTCACGGGGAGTTTGATGCATTGAATCCACTCTTTTCGGCTTTGCTTTTATCTCCTGATGAAAAGAATGACGGTCGATTGGAGGCGCATGAAATATTCGAGATGGATATCCATGCCTATCTTGTCGCCATGAGCGCTTGCGAGACCGGTCTTTCGAAAGTTGGCGTGGGCGATGAAGTGATTGGTCTTTCGAGAAGTTTTATCTACGCCGGCGCGTCTTCGCTGCTATCCAGTCTCTGGAAAGTGGACGATTTGGCGACCGCAGTAATGATTAAACGTTTTTTTAGATACTTGCACCAGGGCTATCCTCGCGCACGGGCTTTGCAGCAAGCTGTGTTGTTTGTGAAAAATAATATCAATGTGCATCCGTTGTACTGGTCAGCGTTCAATATTACGGGTGATTTTAGATAAAATAACAATTTAGTTCATTTTTTTCTTGACAAATATTAATAAAATGTTATATTATTAGTTGTGTTGTCTTTGGGCTGAAAATAAAATGGGGCCAAAGCGTAAATATTAATCACTGAACTATTTAAGGGAGGAGAAATCCGATGAAAGCCTTGAAAGTGCTGGTTATTTTAGTACTCACCATCTCGCTGGTAGCACTGTTCGCAATGGGATGCTCAAAGAAAAAAGCTGAAGAAGCACCTGAAACCGAACAGATGCAACAAGCTCCGGCCGACACCGTGCAACAAGCTCCGGCTGACACGGTACAGCAGGCACCGGCACAGGAAACGCCTCAACAGACAACTTCTAACTAAAGTTCCAAGTTTTTCGAATGGGGCAAAGGAGAGAGTAACATCTCTCCTTTTTTTATGTCCTATTTAGCAGTACCAGTCTGGAATTTGATAAAAATCAAAGATAAGAAACTGTTGTTCATTTGCGAATTAGAACTTTCTGCGGGTTGGGGCAGTTGAAAAAACAATGTAGTATGGAAACTCGTTTGACAATTTTTCAGAATTACACCGCAGAAAGCAAATTTTCTAAATGGAAGAGATAAAAAAAATATCAATCATTGGCGCCGGGCGCGTGGGCGTTGCATTGGCAAAGGCTCTCGCAATGCATGGTTTTTCGATAGCTGACATTGTTGATCAAGATGAAAACCGGTTGCAATGGGCACGGCAGCAGTGTACGGCGGAAAATTATTGCTCAAATTTAAAAAAAATGATTTGGGGTGATGCCGTTTTTTTATGTGTTCCTGATGATCAAATTCATTCTGTTGCCAATGAATTGAGCAGAAGTTTACCAGAGATGGAAACGCTCAAATTTGCCTTTCATTGTGCTGGTTCGCGGGCTGCAGACGAACTCCTGCCATTGTCGGATTATGGCATTAAAATAGCAAGCATGCATCCCGTCCAAACTTTTTTCGGTGCACAAGACGATTACAAAAAGACGGTCGGAATTTACTGGGCGATAGAGGGTGATGAAGATGCGGTATCAGCGGCAAAAGTGATTATTGGAAAGCTAAAAGGCGAGTTCATTCTATTGTCTGCTTCTGCCAAGCCAATTCATCATCTGGCATGTACTTTTGCGTCCAATTATCTGAATTTTTTACTATCGCTGATTATCGAATTTTACCAAAATATTGGCATAGATGAGACGGTCGCCAGAAAAATGGTTTTACCTTTGGCAAGTACTACCCTCGAAAACATTGGGGAAAAAGGATTAGAGGAGGCTCTAACCGGCCCAATAGCCCGAGGAGATCTGGGCACGCTTGAGAAGCATTTAAAAATTTTATCAGAGAAATTTCCTGAATTTGAAATTATTTATAAATTATTGGCCAAAAGAGTTTTTGAATATTCCTCAGTCATAGACGAATTGGACGTGGGGACAATTCAACAATTAAAAAAATTATTTAACGAATAGCACGCTTCCATGGGAATGCACGATCTCCACATACATACTTCTCTTTGCAACCACGCTTCCGGAGCTATGATTGAATATGTCCGATCAGCCATTCGCGCCGGCCTTGAGTCCATGGGTTTTTCTGATCACAATCCTCTGGTTCCTGGTTATGAAAGCCGTTTTCGGATGGCGATTCGCGAAATGGATATTTATTTGCGGACGATTTCTGCTTTGCGCGAAAGATTCAATGGGACAATCGAGATCAAGCTGGGGATTGAGCTTGATTATGTGGCTGAAGAAGAAGATTTTTTACGCGATTTTATCACCCGTTATCCTTTTGATTACATTATCGGAAGCGTACACTATTTGCGCCATCTTACAAAAAATGAATATGTTTATTTGAATGAAATTCCGATAGGCGAGGGGAAAAAATATTTCCCAATTTATTTTGAAAAGATACAGAAAGCAGCCGAGAGCGAACTTTTTGATGTGGTGGCGCATTTTGATTTGCCCAAAAAATTCTGGGGCAAAATGTCAGATGAAGAATATCAATTGGCAGAGAATGCGCTAAAGACAATTTCCCGAAAAGAATTGACGCTGGAAATAAATACTTCCGGTTTGCGAACCAATGGAGTGAATGAAACTTTTCCGGGAAAAGAACTCATTAGCCTGGCAAGGGAAAACGGAATTCAATTTGTCTTAGGGTCAGACTCACATTCTCCAGCCGATGTGGGAAGCCATTTGGCCGAAGCGGTCAATATTTTAAAAGAATCGGGAGTAGAAAACATCGTTTCGTTTGAAAAGCGACGGCGATACACAATACCAATAGATTCGTGGAGGTAACATGAGAAATGGCAAGTTCTGGTTGATGATGATGGTGCTCATCATTATGCTAATTTCGTGCAGCAGGTCGCCGGATGTCACTGTGGCGCTTAAGCCGGAAAAACCTGTCGCGGG
The DNA here is from genome assembly GCA_002085355.1 of Candidatus Zhuqueibacterota bacterium 4484_87. Lineage (GTDB taxonomy): Bacteria > Zhuqueibacterota > Zhuqueibacteria > Thermofontimicrobiales > Thermofontimicrobiaceae > 4484-87. The sequence continues at coordinate 5,354 of NATN01000090.1, forward strand.
AGAAGGTGTAACAGTAATCTTTAAACCGCGCCGTCTTGTATCAGACAACAAAAAAGAACAAAAAATAAATTTGATCGCGCAGCTTAAAGGAAAAAGTTCAGAAAAAAGCCTGGTTGTTCCGATGAATTTAAAGGGAGACACCTGGCATGCAACGCTTCAAACGGATACGTCTCATTGTCTGCTTAGCGTGAAATTTGAAGATGCGCTTGGTCGGGTGGAAGATCACAGCAAATGGGGGTGGAATTTTGTTTTGTATAATGGAGACCAAAAGACACCTCATAAAAATGGCTACTTTTTTTTAGGAAAAGTTTATCTGGGTGAAAGTCACCCCGGCGCCAGACCAGATTTTGAACGCGCGAAGCAGACGCTGGAAAAAGAATTAAAATTTTATCCGGAAAATTATCCGGCTTTGTTTGAATTGTGGCAGGCGGAGCTCGCAACAGCCATAAATCAAGAACGGAAAAGAAAAGAGATCGCCCGAAATTTGGATAGCTTAAAGTCAAGCGGCAAAAAAGGTCTTTCATTTTCTTCGTTAGAATTTGAAACTGCTTTCCGCGTGCTCAACGATTTATCGCGTGCCTTAATCGTTGGCAGAGAAATTGTAAATAGCTCTGATCACTCGAAAGAGGCAGAACGGGTTCGTTACGCTATGGCTTTCCTTGCCGGAAATGGGAAACGGGATGTTGTACTGTCGAATCTTGAAGATTTTATCAAAAAGACGACCTCAGACGATTATCGCAAAAGCGCACTTCGAAAGCTGGCGGATGAATTTCAGCGCGTGAAAAATACCGAAAAGGCAATCCAATTTTATCGTGAATTTTTGAACTACTCCCCGGATGATGTCCCGGTAATGCTGACGTTGGCGACGCAATATTTGAAGGTCGGTAACATTGATGAGAGTCAAAAACTCATCGACAGGGCGAAAAAGGCGAATAACTCCAAGCATTACTTACAAACAAATCCATGGATGCGCCCATCGGAGCGGGCTGCAGAACAATCGTTTAATTTATGTCATATTTTATCCGTGCAGGCAGATGTTCTGTACAGAAAAAATGATTTCAGCGGTGCTATAAAAGCGCGAAAGGAGAGTGTTGAAAAGGGCTCGCTTTTCCCCGCGTTTGAGTGGGAAAAAATAGGCGACATTTACCGCCAAATCGGAGAGAAAGACAGCGCCATGGCTGCTTATTGCCGCGCAATTGCAATCAATCAAAATCAGCAGAGCGCCATTGATAAAGTGCGCGGGTTATTTGCGGACGATGGCAGAAAAATGAAAAATTTCAAGAATTTCCTGGCTCAAAAAGTGCAAGAGCAATTAAAGTTGATGTCGCGTCAGGCTCCTGATTGTCAATTGACGGAGCTGGGCGGGAGCAAGCTAAAAATCGCTGATTTGAGAGGAAAGGTTGTTTTGGTCTCGTTTTGGGATGTTTGGAGCGATGCCTCCCGGCAGGAAATTTTCCAGTTAAATCATCTGAAAAGTGATTTTGCGAAAAATCCGGAAGTTGAATTTTTAGCCGTTTCTGTTGAGACTCCTGTTTCTGTGCGGCGATATGTACGGGAAAATCCGTTTCATTTTCGCCTGTTTCACTCCGGCTATGATGCCAAAGAACAATTTGGCGTCATTGGTTTTCCGTCGCATTTTTTAATTGACCCGGAAGGAAAGATCCGTTTCCAGCATATTGGCTTTACTCAAAATTTACGGAATGTGCTGCAGCATGAAATTAACATGCTGCTGTCTGAAAAGCAAGATCAAATTTCCTGATACGAATGCCAGAAAACTTAGCCGAGAACCCTGCTTATGGAATTTAAACTATACGACCGAGAGTTTTACGAGGATTTAGAGGAGAAGTATCTGGCGCCTTATGCAGCGCGTAGTCGCGGAGCGGTTGCAACGCGCCTTCATGCGGAAGAGGAACACTCGTACCGGACAGCTTTTCAGCGGGATCGGGACAGAATAATTCACTCGCGAGCTTTTCGCCGATTAAAACATAAGCAGCAAGTGTTTTTGATAAGCGAGGGGGATCACTACAGAACTCGTCTTACGCATACACTTGAGGTTTCGCAATTGTCCCGTACCATGGCCAGAGCATTGGGACTCAATGAGTTACTCGTTGAGGCGATTGCTTTGGGACATGACCTGGGACATACACCTTTCGGCCATATCGGCGAATTGGTGCTAAATAAAATTTTGAGTGGTGAAGATAGTTTGGAGGGATGTCTGAACGGAAAAAGTTTTGGCGGTTTCAAGCACAACTATCAGAGTTTGCGCGTACTCGATTTTATTGAGAAAAAATATATCAATTTTGACGGTCTAAATTTGACATCATTTGTCCGCGAAGGGATTTTGAAGCACACGCGCCTTTTGCGAGAGAAATATCATTATCCTGATTTCAAATTTGACGGGCTCAACTTCGAGCTTGATCATGCCACAACTCTCGAAGGACAGGTTGTTGCCATTTGCGATGAAATCGCTCAACGAACCCATGACCTGGAAGATGGGATCCGGGCGGGGCTGGTGGAGTTAGAACAGGTGAGAAAAATAGTAATTATCAAAAAGATTGAACAAGCTCTGGATTTAAAAAAAATACTTGCAAAAGACCGCTATGGATATCGCAATAGAATTATTCGGGGCTTGATCAATTTTTTAGTGGATGATGTGATTAAAAAAGCATTGGAGAATTTGGAGCTTTTTTATCGAAAAAAAAAGCGATTGCATTTTTTTGATGAGGAGATTGTTCGGTTCAGCGAGGATGTTAATCCGTTGCAGATAGAATTGAACCAATTTATTTATCAGGAAATTATCTTTAAGTGTGCGGGCAATGAAATGAGAAATGCCAATAAAAATATCTTGCGCAAAATTTTTAAAGGATACCTAAAAAATCCAAAACAACTGCCTCCATACATCATTGAGCGGTTGAAAAAGAAATTCGGAAAAAGCTTCTCAAACATGCAAGCAGAAGATTTTTCACGAAACGAGATATATGTGCGCACTGTTGCGGATCATATTGCTGGAATGACAGACAGCTATGCAACGTCACAAGCAAGAAAATTAGAAGGGTCAAATGGTTATTGAATTTGAAAATGTGAATTTCGCGTATAAACAATTGGCGCCAAAACCTCACAGTGTGTTAGAAAATGTGAGTTTTAGAATAAACGAAAATGAATTTGTTGCAGT
>NATN01000091.1 GCA_002085355.1 Candidatus Zhuqueibacterota bacterium 4484_87
AGTCCAGGTGTCGCCCCCGTCAACAGATTTATAAATACCACTTTCTTTCCCGCTCTCCACAAAATTCCAGGCTTTTCGGTTTTTCTCCCAGGCAGCTGCGTAAATTATATTGGGATTTTGGGGCGAAATGATCAGATCGACAAATCCGGTACGCGGACTCACGAAAAGAATTTTTTCCCAGGTTTTCCCGCCATCCGTAGTGCGATAAACTCCGCGTTCGTCATTCTCGGTGTAAAGATGCCCCAGCGCTGCAACATAGACAATGTCCGAATTTTCCGGGTGAATCACAATCCTGCCAGTGTGGTGAATATCTGCCAATCCCATGAATTGCCATGATTTGCCGCCGTTCATTGTTTTGTAAATTCCTGTGCCGGAATATGAACTGCGGCTGGAATTCTTCTCGCCCGTACCAACCCAGATTATTTGAGGATCCCGTGGATCAACGGCAATGTCGCCGATACTGATGGCGTTTTGATTGTCGAATATTGGCTCGAACCCCTGACCGTTGCTGCTGGTGCGCCAGAGTCCGCCAGTGGCATAAGCAACAAAAAAGGTATAGGGTTCTGTCGGATGCGGCTCAATGTCAACGACTCTACCGCTCATCACGACAGGCCCCACGCTACGGAATGACAGATCGCGAAACAAAGATTTTTCATATAAAGCCATTCTCTGTTGATGTGCTGCGATTCGCTCCGCAGGAGTAGAAGGCGAATTTTGCGCAGACAAAGATAAATGAAAAATCAGAAAAAACGAGAGCAAAAAACAAAACACTTTTTTCATCTGTAACTCCATTTTACTTTTACAATTTCAAAATACCCGTTTTCGTCGGTAGTGGTCTCAATCTGATATTTTTCATTGTTAATATTGACATCGCTGATGGGGAGGTGGGTAATTTCGTCCCTCTCAAATCCGATGATTTGAGTTTTGCCAATGGGAAACACGAGTGATGCAATTGCGAAATTGAAAAAAAAGCTGAACAAAAAAAATAATCGCGAGCCAGAAATAAAACCGTTCATTTTTGAATTCTCCGAAGAACTTGTTGCAATCACAATGTACAGGAAAGGTAAATTGAATCAATTTAACCAGAGAGAGGAGTCGGAAAAAATTAAAGGAGATGCAATTTGCATTGCGCAGATTGCACCCCCTTGCGTTGCATTTGTTAATTTCCCGCTTTTATTGAAAGCGGTTTAAATTCCGGAAAAAGTTTCAACCTGCCCTTGAGTACTTTATTTTCGAAGGGGAGAATGGATTTTTCAAAAAAACTGTTGTATTTTAGCAGCGCTTGCTGCAGAGCATTTTTCGCTTGTTCCAGCCTCTTCAGTTGTGACGGAGTGGGCTTGTCAAAAGAGGAACTGAGCGATCCCTGAACCGAGCGCAGTTTGCGAAAGACGTTATCCTCTCTGACAATGCCTTGTTTTTTATTGACAGAGGTGAATAGTCCTTTGATTTTTTTTAGCTTTTTCTGCAAGTCGCGACATTCCTTGCCAAGAGACTGGAGCGTCTTATCTTCTTTGCCTGCAATTGCTTCCTGAATCACTTTCAGACTTTTTTCAGTGGCATTGATATTGTTGAGCGCAGCAGCAATAACTTCGCTTGTTTTGCCAATTTTTCTTATGAGATCGTATTTTTCTTTTCTTGCCGCCAGGTCAATTTTTACGCGCGGATCCAGAAGAACTTCGACAATGCTGGAAGCTTTTTCATCTCCGACTTTCACGGCAACTTTGTACGTGCCGGGAATAACTTCAGGGCCTGGTGGTGTATAGCGCCGCTGACGCTGGCCAAAGCTTGGCATTTTGAACCCATCGCTGCGCAAATTCCAAAAAGTGCGATTAATGCCTTTCTTCAGCGATGTTTCAAATTTCCGCACTAATGTATTATCCTGATCATAAATTTCAATGACAACGCCATCCTTATATTGCCCGGATCTGCGCTGATCGCTATCAACCGTTTTTTGTTTTTGTTGGTTTCCTGCGTCAGTTTTCTTCTTTGATTTTTTTGCTTCCACCTTTTTGACCAATTCCTGATTAACGTAAAATGTGATCATCGCACCGTAGCGGCGATTCTCACCTGCAAAATAGGCGTCCGCCGGAAAGTGATAGCCGGGCATGGCTTTAATTTCGTGCTGGTATGTTTTGGGAATCTCAAATAAATGAAGCTGCTTTTTTTGAATTTTTTCTGTGAATGTTTCCAACGGACGGACATCATCGAGTACGTAAGCTGCCCTGCCATGCGTCCCGATGATCAGGTCCAAATCGCGCGGATGTACGGCAAGGGCGCGTACTGGCGCAGTGGGTACGCCATGTTTCCATTTCATCCAATGTACGCCATCATCAAAAGAGATGAACAAACCAAATTCTGTTCCCAGATAAAGCAGGTTTTTGTTCACCGGATCTTGCTCAATCACATGTGCGAATCCCCACTGTTCCGGAGGCTTGGCTGCAGCGACGGGATTGTTCTTTGTCAACGATTTCCATTTTTTGCCAAAATTTTTTGTTTTGTAAATATAAGTCGTCCAGTTGGAACGGCGATGATCATCAAATACAGCGTAAGCCGTTCCCGCCTCAAATTTTGACGCTTCGATGTGCGGACACCAGGTCGTTGGCGGCAGTTTCGGGATATTTTTCGTGACATTTGTCCACGTCTTTCCGCCGTCCTGCGTTACATGCACCTGCCCGTCGTCCGTACCAACCCAGATGACGCCTCGCTGCACTGGACTGGGGGCGATGGTGATGATGGAACAGAAATTTTCGGCATTTGTCACGTCAAAAGTCAAGCCGCCGCTTTGGTTCTGCTTTTGTTTTTCCGGATCGTTGGTTGTCAAGTCGGGAGAAATGATTGTCCAACTATCTCCGCGATCCGTGCTTTTGTGCAGAAACTGGCTCCCAAAATAGACTGTCTGTGGATCGAATGGATCGAGTGCAATACCAGCGTTCCAATTGAAGCGCAATTTGATTGAATCCGGAGCAGGCGGGCGAATATCTTTGCGTTCACCAGTGATGACATTGAAGCGGATTAAATATCCTCCTTGGGACATAGCATAGCCGCTGTTGGGATCCATCGGATCACTGATCGTAGCAAAGCCATCGCCAAAGCCGACCTCGTGCCAGTGGAAATTGCGGATGCCCATGTTCTCCCACACCTGACTGGGACCGCGCCAAGATCCGTTGTCCTGCATCCCGCCGTAAATGTTGTAAGGAATTTCCATGTCGTAGTTGATATGGTAAAACTGCGCCAAAGGCAGATTTTCCACAAACCGCCAGGTTTTGCCCCGATCATAGGAGATAGCAACGCCGCCATCGTTCCCGTCCATCATAAACTTGCTGTTTCCCGGATGAATCCATAGCGCATGATTGTCAGAATGAACGCGCGAGCGGATGCGATGGAATGATTTTCCGCCATCCTCGCTGATGAGCAGACTCGATTGCAGACTGAAAATTCTATTTTCATTTTGCGGATCAACTCGAATATCAGCATAATAAAATGGACGAGAATTGACATTGCGTTCTTGATTGACAATTCGCCAGTGACGCCCACCGTCGTCGGAGCGGCACAGAGCGCTCTTTTTTGCTTCAACAAGAGCGTAAACGATATCCGGATTATTTTTAGCAATGGCAATGCCGATGCGGCCCAATTTCCCTTTTGGCAGACCATCTTTTTCTGTGAGTTTCTTCCAATGCTCGCCGCCGTCATAGGTGACGTAAAGGCCGCTTCCCGCGCCACCAGAGTTGAAAAACCAGGGCCAGCGTCGATGCTCCCACATAGCGGCAAATAATTTGTTGGGATTCGATGGATCTATCACTAATTCAGCGCAGCCGGTTTTATCATTAACGAAGAGAATCTTTTTCCAGCTTTTGCCGCCGTTTGTTGTCTTGTAAACACCGCGTTCCGGATTTTCGCCCCAGGTAGTTCCCATGGCAGCGGCATAGGCGATATTTTCATTCCAGGGGTGCAAAACAATGCGGTGAATGCGTTCGGTTTTTTCCAATCCCAAAAATTTCCAGCTTGCCCCGCCGTCCAAACTCTTGAAAATACCATTCCCGACGCCAGCGCTGTTGCGTGGGTTTCCCTCTCCTGTTCCAACCCAGACGATGCTCGGATTTTTTTGAAAAATCGCGATTGAGCCGATTGAAGAAATTGGCTGGTCATCGAAAATCGGCTCCCAGGTCAAGCCTGCGTTTGTCGATTTCCAGACTCCGCCTGTTGCAGCGCCAACGTAAATGATGTTGGGATCAGATACAACTGCATCAATGGCAGCGATCCTGCCGCTCATTCCCGCGGGCCCGATACTGCGCGCTTTCATTTCAGAAAACAGTTCAGGATCAAATTGCGCCTGAGCAGATTGCACAATCATAAACAGCAAAAGGAAAGAAAAGAAGACGAATGGTTTGAAAGAGAATTTTTTCATTGTATTTCTCTCCTGAAAATGTGGTTTTATGACAAACATAATTATATTGGATGGGACATGACCATGACACAAAGATCAAAAATAGCATTCATATTTTTCTCCTGGCAGAATTGAATGGCCTCTGCGGATTCGGCGCCGGGCTGCATCCAAACATGACGGATGCCTAAACTATCAACTTCCCGAACCACGTTTTCAGTTCGTCGCGGCGGGACAATGATGACAACGCCCTCAATCTTTTCCGGGATAGATTGCAGGTCTGGATAGCATGGGTCGCCCTCGATTTCTTTCGATTTCGGATTTACTGCAAAAACACGATAGCCTTTCGCACGTAAGTCCCGATAAACTATATTTCCGTATTTTCCTCGATTGCGGGAAGCACCCACAATTGCCAGGTTTCTCAATGCCAAAAATTTTTCAATCGAAGGGAATGTTGCCATAAATTCCTCCAGGTTTTAATGAGAGATTTGTGCTGATCTACTTGAGAAGAAACAAATAAATTTTGATTTTTAAATGATAAAACCGAATAAAAAATTACCAATTTTTATTGTAAATATTGCTAAAATTTTACATAATGTCAAGGAAAATTTTTTCCAAATACAATATTTTTTAAAAGAATATTTTCAGTTGTAATATTCCATTGTGCTATGCGTGAGATTGATTTATTAATGAGAATCATACGCTGAAAATGGACGGTTTCAAAAATATCTCTTGCAACATTACCCGAATATTTGTATCTTTGCTATGTTGAAAATAAATGTTAATCAGCTTTATTGAAGAAAAATGAGAAGGATATTGGAGTAATGAAGAGAATCGCAGTCATGAGCAGCGGTGGCGACGCTCCGGGGATGAATGCTTTCATTCGCAGCGTTGTTCGCTCGGCAATTAATCGCGGCCTCGAAGCCTACGGTGTCAGACGTGGATTTCAGGGCTTAATAGATAATGATATTGAACAAATGGATAAGCGGTCGGTGAGCAATATCATGCAGCGTGGCGGAACGATATTGCAGACTGCCCGATGCGATGAATTCAAAACCAAAAAGGGACTTCGTCAGGCAATCCGCAATCTGAATTTTCACGGCATTGATGGCCTGGTTGTTCTTGGCGGTGACGGCTCCTTGACAGGCGCGCTGAGCCTGCACGAGGCAGGTTTTCCTGTCATCGGCGCTCCCGGAACTATCGATAACGACCTTGGTGGTACAGACATGGCGATTGGTGTAGATACGGCTCTGAATACGGTACTGGACGCAGTGGATAAAATCAAAGAGACAGCGTCTTCGCATCAGCGGGCTTTTATTGTTGAGGTGATGGGGAGAAATTGTGGCTACATTGCGCTAATTTCAGGAATCATCGGCGGGGCAGAAATGATCTGCATTCCGGAAAAACCATTTGAGCTAATGGATGTAGTTCGTTTGGTTGAAAAGGCCTACGTCAGCGGAAAGACACATTGTATAATTATTATCGCTGAAGGCGCTAATCATTCGACTCACGCTATCAAAAAAACTCTGGATGCGCGCATCGAAGAGGCGGGCTTTGAAACTCGCGTGACAATTTTAGGACACATTCAACGCGGTGGCTCGCCCACGGCATTTGACAGGTTACTGGCGACGCGACTGGGCGCTGCAGCAGTGGATCATCTTATCCGCGGTGAGAGCGGAAAAATGGTCGGCCTGGTCGGGAATAAAATTACCACGACTCCGTTGCGCCAAATTATTGATTATCGTCGGGAGTTGGATATGAGCCTTTATGATTTAGCCCGCTCATTGGAATTTTGATCAATTTTGAGGGATTAAAAATGAAATTGCATATTCCTGCTTTGTTAATAACTCTTTTTATGGTAATTCTGATATCTTCTTGTGCTTTGATGAGACCGCACTGGAAAAGTGTGGAATTAACTCCTGAGGACAGGGAAATAGCTCGCATGATGCATATTGAAGAAGATCTGCTAAGAAAACTCATCGATAAGCCTTTGTATAAATTTACTCCGTCTGATGTGAACGTTTATCTCGGCTATTTGCAATCTGTGATGCCGGATTTGCGGGAAAGAGTGCAGCATCTCGCTCGCAAATGCAAGGGACAGCCCTATCAGATTTATTTGTTGGGCGAATTTCCGTTTGAAGTATATGATTCTCAACCGTTGTATTCGCTGGGAAAAAGCGATTGCGTTGTTTTTAGTGAGCATATTTATGCCATGGCGCTCTCCTGGGATTGGAAAAGTTTTTTCGCCATGTTACAGCGGATTCGTTACAAAAATGGAATCATCGGTTATGCTACAAGGAATCATTACACAGAATTTGATTGGGATGTGAATAATAGCTGGCTGGTTGAAGATATCACAGAAGAATTAGGAGGCGAAGACACAGCTTTTGAAACGACCGTGGTCGATCGGGCGAAATTTATGTCAAAATATGGCATTGGCCAGAACATTCCGGTGGATACGGTGAAGTGGTGCTATATTCCGTACCAGATTTTGCCTCGCGTCATCGATAAACTTCAGCCGGGTGATTTTGTGAACATTGTTCGTGGTTATGGCGATGGTAAATATGTGGGGCATGTGGGCTTGATCACGCGCAGCAACGATGGTACAGTGAATTTTCTTCATTCCAGTTCACCGAAAGTGAAAGAACAGCCGCTAATGGATCTGTACAATTCCGCAAAACAGTATAATTACGAGCGGAAAATGCACAACAAAAAAATTATGGCTGAAAATGAAAAAATCCGCGCTTATAATAAAATATTACGGGCGAAAAACAATGGAAAAAAATCTCCGCGGGAGAAAAAACTTAAAAGAATGAAACCTTATTTCTACGGGTTCAAATTTTTTCGGCTGCGCGAGGACCCGATATGGGAATTAATGCTCATCGACGGTATGAAAAAGCCGCAGGTGCAGATTTCTCCGGTTTTTTATTGAGGATGCGGCACGTGGCAGTTACCAGACTGCCACGTCGCCGAACGTCAAGCTAATAACTATTTTTAACTTTTTTGTCGCTGTTTTAAAGTCGTCAGTTTGATGAATCAACTGTTTAGAAAATCCGTCAACTTTCTCATTTAAAAAAGTGATGGACCCACCGGTTATGCTGCCTTCAACTTTGTACGCGATATTTTTGGGCAAATTGATATGGATGTCGCCAAAAACGCCGTTCACGAATAATTTACTTTCCCCTTCGTTCAATTCTATATCCTGCAAGTTCAGATAGATTTCTCCAAAAGTATTATGGATATTGCCACCTTGAAAATTTTTTGAGTCCAGTTTGATATTCAAATCACCGAAAGTCTTTGAATAAGAAATTTTATCATCGCTCAAATTAATGGTACTTTGGGGATTTGGTTTTTTGACGGGTGGTTGTACTTCTGTAGCGACCATACTCCTCTTGAGAATAAGAGAGATACCCCAGACAATCAATATTACAGGCCAGAATTTAGAAATTACATTCCCAACGTCCAAATAACCTAAATTTTGAAATAAAAACAAAAAGCCGATAATTATGAGTAAAATTGCCCAAAAGAATCCTTTGTGTTCATTTGAATGGTCTGACATGTGGCGCTCCCTGGCTATTGGTGAATTACTTTTATTTTCAATAGGTTTAAAAAAAGGATTGAATTCATCCCTAATGAAAGTGACACAACGATTTAATTTACGTGAATTTTGATTGTTTGTTTCAGCACTGGGAACGAAAATATTCCTTAATTACTTCAATCGAAAACATATATGCCATTTTGCACATCCACATTTGGCGGAATGTGTGTGTTTTCAAAAATCTGATACCCTTGCTGCAGATTCCTCCAAAAATTTAACAGGTTGCTATCGACTACGCGGAGCGAAGATCCGATTTCAGAGAATATTATATCAATGACATACTCCATATATCCGAAGTTGCCCAGAGCGGAGAAAACAGCATATTTTAGGATAATTTTGAATGAATTACGTACAAGTGCATAAAAGTTTATTAATTCAACATTTTGATATCGAATCATATTTTCTTCAGTCATCCGGAAAGGAAAAATATGAACGCGAAAAAATTGTTGTCCGTGGCGAAAGGCAGCATCAGCCAGCGTATAGATTTCATCAATAATAGAGTCGGTCATCGCGAAGCAGCCAATTGAACAAGCGCTTGCCCGTCGCCTTGAGCAAGTTTAGGCCCCAAAGTGCCATATCCCCAGTTGCAAATGTGGTAATTTTTGAAGAGACGAAATTGTGTCCCATCTTGAATCCAGACTTCCAGTTCGCTGGTTTCCTTGAAAATTCTGATAAAGATTGGATTTCCCCATTGAAAGCCGGAATCAGCGATTTGTAGCTGGAGTGTAGGACTCACTTCATTGATTACTTGACGAGAGAGTTCGCTCGACGGGATTATCTGAGAATGCAAGAGAAGGCTTTGAAAAAAAAGGATAATAAAAGATACAATCAAAAGCAAAATATAATGTTTTTTCATGCAAAATTTCCTTTTTGGGTTTGTCTTTGTTTCAGTTTAGCAGAATATATTTAAAAAAAACTGCAAAATCAAGAGCAAAAATGTTGACTCGCCGTTGTCCATCAAGTAGTTGAATTGAATAAGCATTATTCAAAAATATTTTATTCAAAATATGCGTGGCATCGATGATCGTTGGTGGCAAAGCTTGATGCCCCCTTCGCCGTACAATTCAGCATATTTTTGCATGAAGATCCTATAATTTTCGCTTGATTCTCAATTTGTAAATACTTATATTAATTTTCCTGTGAATAAAATCAACTGCTTTCACCTTGTTCTGATTTGCGGTTCCTGAAGAATGGAGAAGGTAATTTGTCAAAAATAATCATCGGCATTCACGGTCTGGACAACAAACCGCCGGAATCATTGCTGCGCACATGGTGGCTGAAAGCGATTCGGGAAGGTCTGAAGAATGTTGGTCAGTTTCACTTCCTTTTTCGTTTTCGTTTCGTTTACTGGGCGCATTTTCTCAACTCCCAGCCTCTTGATCCCAAAATCGAAAATAAAAACGACCCGCTTTACTTGGAATATCCGTATGTGAAATCAACTCACGAAGTGCATAACAAAGAAAATCCACTGCGGCGCAAAATTCTCGACTACATTGACAGACAGATGGAAAAGATTTTTTTGAATGAGGACATGTCCATCAATTTTTCAGGCGTTACGGATTTGATCATCAGCCGATATTTCCGCGATTTAAGTCTGTACTATTCGGACGCCACGATCATTGTCGAGAATGAACAAAAAAAAGTTCGCTATCTGCTACGAGAGGAATTGGCGAATGTGCTCAGGAGACACCGGGATGATGAAATTTTGCTGATTGCTCATTCTATGGGATCGATTATTGCCTACGATACGCTCATCCATGATGCGCCTGATGTGCCGATAGACACACTGGTGACGATTGGCTCGCCATTGTCTTTGCCAATTATTATCAGCAAAATAATGAAAGAACTGCATAAATCGGGAAGAAAAGTAACCAAACCGCCGACACCGGAAAACGTCAAGAAATGGTACAATCTTGCCGACTTGCGCGATAAGGTGACATTGAATTATAATCTCGCCGATGATTATCTGCCAAACACCCAAGGCGTGCTTCCTGAAGATGAAATAGTGTATAATGATTATGAATATGAAGGGGACAAAAATCCTCACAAATCGTTCGGATATTTGCGCACACCAGAG
>NATN01000092.1 GCA_002085355.1 Candidatus Zhuqueibacterota bacterium 4484_87
GCGATGAGATATTTTCGCGAACCGTAATTTCCGTAGGGACCGGGCCACATGTCCCAGCCGGCTTTAGTGGAAATGATGAGTTCATCGCGATATGGGCGAAGGTCTTTTTTCAAAATCGCGCCAAAAGTTTCCTCCGCGGATCCATAAGGCGGGCCATAATTATTCGCCAGATCAAAATGCGTAATTCCCAGATCAAACGCCCGCAGAATCATTTTTCGGCTATTTTCAAAAACATTCACACCGCCAAAATTTTGCCATAATCCCAGCGAGACTGCCGGCAGCTTTATGCCGCTTCTACCGCAGCGGCGATATTTCATCTCCTGATAGCGATTTTCGTTCGGTAAATACATTCATTTATCTCCTGATACCAAATTCTTCTTGCGCCTATCCGACTGGTTTCCACCATAATTTTGGGTACTTAAGCTTGAGCAAATTCCAGGCATTTTCTATTAAAATTATTTGCCTTGAATAAATTAAACTTCTTTAAAAAACTTGTCTCCAGAGCCAAACCAGAGTTGATGTTCAGCATTCCATTTCCATTGATTTTCATCGAGCGAAATATTATATTTCGTCAATTTCTTTTCCCGTAACATTTGCGTTGTCGCATCCCAGGATTTAATGCCGCTGATGGCGTCCAACTCGTGCAAATTCTGGTACCCGGTGCAATTGGCATAGTTCAGTGCAGCCTCCACATCTTTGCCACGGGCGACTGCAGCCAAAAATCCGGCTATCGCAGAATCACCGGATCCGGTCGCACTGGCAATTTTTTCAATGCGAAAAGGCGGACTCCACAACTCACGATTTGACCAATTTTCTGCATTTTTCGGTACATCGTTTTTCGTCTGAATTTTTCCGCTGTAAAAATAAATTCCCTTATGCGCTGCTTTGAATGCAACCATTTGCGCGCCCAGATCAAGGCACATCTTCGCCAGCCTCCTGTAGTCATCCTGTTCGATAAAATCAATTACATCGCGAATTCCGGCTTGTTTTTTAATCTGAAAATATTTTTCCTGTTCGAGCATGAAAAATATTTCCTCAATGCTGGGAAGAAAAATATCCACATCAGGGAGTACCCGTTCCAGAATTTTTTTCCACGGCGCTTTTCCGCTGGGACTGTCGGGATCCGGCAACGCCATGTCCAGGGAAGTCAGTGCACCCGTTTTTTTTGCAATTTGAAAAATTCTTTCCAGCTCCGCACCTTCGTCAGTATAGCATTTTGCCATAATGGGCGGATAGCCGAAATGAAACATTTTTGATTCGCTAATAATTTTTTCGTCCAGATCGCGGTGATCGAAATGATTGTTCGCGCCAGGGTGATGCAAAAAAATGCGATCGATGCCTGGTGGCGCAATAGCAATTGTGTACGATGTGCGGTCTCTGGAAGATTTCGAGATACCAGAGGTAAAACCCTGATTCTCAAGAAGTGTTTCCACAATCGCACCGAATTGATCATCGCCGATTCGCGCCATGAATGCGACTTTCAAGCCCAATTTCGCCAGCGCAATGCCAGTGTTGGAAACAGGGCCGCCGGTACTCACCGCCGCCGTATCTACTTCAACTAATTTTCCTGGCTTAAAAAGGTCAGGTATTTCCCGGGCGCCGGTATCCGGTATTTTAGGAATGATATCCAGACAAATGTGTCCAGCAACCGTAATGTCAAATTGCTTGTCCATAGGTTTTCCCGATATCTTTTGTTAATAGTCGGATTATATTTGATTTTGTTTTCTCTGTCTATATCAGATCTTCAATTGTATTATTGGTGAGAAAAAAATTGTGAATTGCCATTGCCTCGGGCAATCCGCCATGCAAAATATAACTCGCATAGGTGAGCTCATGCCCTTTCGTATCGGCAAATGGCACAGCAACGCACAGCCCGATGCCGGCGGCACGAATGGCGATAGTCCCTGACTCGCTGTCCTCAAATCCAATCACATTATCATAGTCTCTTTTATCAATTCCCAGACGATGAAGCGCCAGACTATACAAATCCCGGTGAGGCTTCAGACGAATTTCGCTGGAATCGGAAGCAGTAATCACTTCATCAAAAACAGAAGCGTAATTGTTAAATTTATCGATCACAATTTTTTTGATATTTTCACTTACTCGCCAATTTCGCACTTCTTTCCGCATCACTTCAAACACCTGAGTCAACACAATATCTGCTTCGTAAAAAATCGATGATGTCACCACTGCGGTTTTGACAGGATTCAACTGAAAATATTTTCCGATGGATTTCAATTCTTCCTGTAATTTTTCCATCTTCTCATTATGAATCTCAATGGACGAATTTCTTTCAAGACTTGCAACTAGATCATCAGCGAGCAGCATTAATTCTTCTCCTAACCAGCCTTTGATTGTCGCCAGAAAAATCGCTACTCCGGGCATAGGTTCAATGAAACTTTTGTGTCCTGCAGGAATGAGCTCTGTCAAATCCGCTGTGTCGTTATTTTCAATTTTGAATAAAATTTCATGATAGCGCTGGTAATAAACCTCAATTGCAGCTCGAACCAGGTCATTGAATGATTTGAGATCAATTTTCTTCGTCCAATTTTGAAAATCTTTTTCCAATTCTTCAGGGAAAAATATCTTCGTCGATCTCTTTGCGTTTTCAAACCAACGGGCAACACGTGGATCGGAAACCACATTTTCAACGCCGAAGTATTTCAAATTCGCCAGAGCCTCTCTCTTCCGTCCTTTGTCACGTCCGAACGCAAGAGAGAGCAAGCTGGTGCGCAAATAGGCTCTGCGAAAAAATTTCAAATCCAGATCAGCATTGTACGTGCGAATGAGATATTCCACGTGCTTGGTCGTGCTGTTTCCGATGATGTGGGGATAATCTTTTTCGTGATCCAGGCCTTTCCAGTCATCTTTATGCATTCGCCCGGTAAAACATCGCACCATGTATTCCAACGAATGCAGACAAAGCGCCTCGGTCGTGGTAGTTGTCCCGTCCATGTCCTGCACCACAGCGACGATCTTTTTTCTCGGATCAGTTATTTTCGGCGCCAGCGGGCAAATGTCGAAACCCGCAAAAATGTAATTCGGGTTTTCAATAGCGACAAATTCCTGCCCCAGATGCGGGATTAGTTCCGCAGCGCGCCTTGAAGTCAGAATTTTTTTGTTTTGTTCAGTCATTTCTTTCAGAAGATTGTGTGATACAGCCAGATGCAGAATATTTAATCAACTTTACCGCCAGATATCGATTTGTCAATATAACTAATAAATTCAATGTTGTCAATGAAAAAACGGCGCTTTGAAAAATTGAATATTTTCATTGCTTCCAGAAAGTAGTCCCAATAGAACAATCCGTGGCCATCATAATTTTGTATTGAAAATTATGATAGATGCTGTCAGTGAAAAGATGAAGTCAGAATTTGAAGATTGATTTTTTTAACGAAGGTTGGCTTGGTAAATTTATGCTCGCTTTTTAGCTTTGACGATCTTTTTTACGAGAACCACACCGGTGCTGGTGTTGAATTTGATTCTGCGACCAAAAATTCCACCAACATCAGACGCAACAATGGGAATTTTTTTACTTTCCAGATATTCCTTTGCCAGAGCGATATTTTTCAGTCCAATGTGTTTTTCATTGTTGGCACTTTGCAAAATAGCAGCGCCTCCGAAAATTTTCGCGCGTAAATTTTCAATGTTACAGCCTTTACGCAGTATCTTCTCAATCAATTTTTCAATAGCAATATTGCCATATTTGGGAGATGCAAGTCCCAAGCCATTCCAGAAAGGTAGCAAAAAATGATTGATCCCGCCGATTTTGCGCGCTGGATCCCACAAACACACTGAGACGCACGAGCCCAAAATAGTGGTCACCCAGTGGGACTCACCGGAAACGAAAATATTACCCGGAAATAAAAAATGCTCTTTACTCTCCTCAATCTGTCTCGCTGATTTCTGCATCTTCATAAATCCACAACCCTTCTTCATCAACCACATCGTCGGTTATCTGATCCTGATAAATATCCTGAGGCAAAATAATTTCAAACGTGCTGCCTTGATTAGGCACGCTCGTCACGGCAATTGTACCGCCGAGCAATTCAACCAAACTTTTTGCCACTGAAAGCCCCAGTCCCAAGCCGTGAAATTTCTTTTCCGTCCCTGTATCAAGTTGCACGAACCTGTCAAAGATTCTTTCCTGGTCAGCAACATCAATTCCCAGTCCGGAATCTTCCACTGCAATGTGCAAATATTCGTTTTCATCCAGACTTGTTTTCACAACTGCTTCGGAGCCGGGTTCGCTGAACTGAATCGCATTTGCAATCAGACAATTGAGCACCAACCGCAATTTATCCGCATCAGTGATAATATGATGCTTTTCCGGTGGAATGTCATTTTCAAACCTGATCGTGACTCCTTTTTCGGCGCTGTTCTCCTGAAAATCAGTCAGGGTCTGGGAAAGCAGTTCAACAATTTGCACCTTGCCCATCTCTGCAAACAGTTCCCCTGCCTCCAAATCTGCTGCCGTAAAAATTGTTGACAACTGCACGCTTAGAAAAAAAGCTTCTTTATAAATCATGCTTCCCAATTTTTGTGCATTGCCGGTATTCGATTCTTCTGCCTGTTTGAGTAGCTGCGACAGCCCCAAGATTGAAGTTAACGGGTTGTTTATCTCATTACGGATATCGGAAAGAAATTGACTTTTCAACCGTTCCGAATCCAGAAGTTTCTCATTCAGTTTTTTCAATTCTTCTGTCGTCGGCTGCAACTTTTTGACTTGTTCCTCTGTCAACGGATCCATTTTTTTACCTTGAATAATATTTTTATTTATAGATCATTTTAAACATTTCTTCGGGAATTTTTTCAAGCGGCACCACTTTATCCACACAATTCAATTTTATCGCTTCTCTGGGCATTCCAAAAACAACGCAGGATTTCTCATCCTGAGCAATTGTTTTTGCGCCCGCTTGCTTCATTTCCAACAGCCCTCTGGCGCCATCATCGCCCATACCTGTCATAATAATTCCGATGGCATTTTCCCCGACATATCTCGCTGCTGAACGAAACAGAACATCCACCGATGGTCTGTGACGATTCACCAGGGGGCCTTTTTTGACTTCGACGTAATAATTTTCTCCGCTATTTTTGATGAGCAAATGACTATCACCGCGCGCGATATATGCAGTGCCGGGCTTCACAATATCTCCGTTTTTAGCCTCCCTGACCTCAATTCGGCATTTTCTGTTCAACCGCTGTGCGAACGAAAATGTAAAATTTTCCGGCATGTGCTGAACAATCACAATGCCCGGCGTTAATTCAGGTAGCGGAGTAAGAAATCTTTCAAGCGCCACTGTTCCACCGGTTGAAGCACCGATCACAATGATTTTTTGTTTTATTTCCTTAAATGATTTTCCTGATAAATTTTTATTTAACACCGCATCTGCTGCAAATTTTTCATTTTGGCGAATATGAGATTGTCTGCCAATTTTTGCCAGATATGCCGCATGCACAGAATCACAAACCTGAATCTGAAATTCAGTTAAATCGAGACCAGATAAAATTCTTGGTTTCCCGATGACCTCCACAGCACCCAATTCAAACGCCCGTAGAGCTTTGGAAGAACCTTCTGGCGTATGACTGGAAATTACTACCACCGGTATGGGATGTTGATCCATTATCTTTTTCAAAAAAATTAGCCCGTCCATACGAGGCATTTCCAGATCGAGCGTAATCACATCAGGAGCATTTTTCTTGATTTTCTGAACCGCAATGTAGGGGTCAGCCGCGGTATTGACAACTTCAATCTCCGGGTCATTTTCAAAAATATCTTTCAATTTTTTTCTTGCCAAAGCCGAATCATCAACAATGAGAATTTTTATTCTTTTTTCTCCGGTTCCCCTTGCCGTTTTTTGTGAAAATTGACTCATGGTAGCGTGCCTTTAAAATTGGATTTGCTTCGTACAACAATTAAGCTTTGCGATAGACTTTAGGCCTGACCATTTCAAACGACAGCCCGCAATTAATCATCGTTTCAGAATGCCCAAGAAACAGAAATCCACCCGGAGCTAAATGTTTATAAAATTTTCGGAATAGTTCGATTTGCGTTTCCTGATCAAAATAGATTATCACATTGCGGCAAAAAATGATGTCAAACGTGCGGTCCATGAAATTTTCTTTCGCCATTAAATTATGTTGACGGAACTTCACTTTCGCTCTGATTTCCGGAACAATCCGCACAACTTCATCCTGTTGCAACTTGCTCTTGAGCAGATATTTTTTTCTCAACTGCATTTTAATGAATGCAATCTGCTTTTTGCTATAAATCGCCAGTCGGGCATGTTGCAGCACTTTTCGAGACAGATCCGTCGCCAGAATTTCGTAATCAAAATCATGGTGATGCTCCAGAAACTCACTGACTGTCATGGCAATAGAATAGGGTTCTTCGCCAGTGGAACAACCAGCGCTCCATATATTGAAAAATTTTGCATCATTGCGTTTTTTATCAGCTAACTCAGGGAGTACGACCTCCAGCAAAAAATTGAACTGTTCCGGTTCTCGAAAAAATTCAGTTTTATTGGTAGTCACTTCATCGATCATGAGCAAAATTTCATCTTTTCCCTGTTTGCTGAAAATGAAGTTGACATATTCCTGAAATGTCGTATGACCAAGATCGCGCAATCGCTTTTGCAATCGTGATTGCAGCATTAGTTTTTTAGAAGAAGGCATTTTAATGCCGAACTCATCCTCAATGAATTTTCCCAATCGCATAAAATCATTTTCAGACATTTTTCGGTTTTCAATCGCTGAAAGTCTGCTTTTCATCTTTCTTTCAAGTTTAAAATTCTGTATTGCGAATTTATTTAATAATCATCAGAAATTTAGGGGGAAATCAACTTACTGCCGTTACCTCTGCTTCAGATTCTGTCTCGACTCCTGACCCTGATTTATGTACCAGAAGCAATTCATTGGTAGTAAATATTTTTTCCATTTCCAAAATGATGATCAGTGAGCCCTGATAATTTGCCACGCCTTTGATGAATTCGGTTTTCAAATGAGTTCCGATCTTTGGTGCTGGCTCGATTTGCTCCGGTTCGAGCAGAATCACTTCGCGCACAGCATCAGCCAATACGCCCAAAGTAGTTTTTTCTCCGTTCATATCAATATTAACAATGATAATGCAACTCTCACGCGTTTTCACCGTCTCTGACAGACCAAATTTGAGACGTAAATCTATGATGGGTACAATTTTCCCGCGCAAATTGATTACTCCGCGCATAAAATCAGGCGTGCGCGGAACCCGCGTAATCTGTTCAAAATCGAGAACAGACTGGACATTTTCTATCTCAAAACCATATTGCTCCTGATCAAGCTCAAACGTCAGATAATGAGCTGATGTTATGGTTTGATTCTCATCCACTTTTCTTCTCCTGATTTTAGTATCGTTCAAATTCTTCGTCCAGAGCGTCTTTTTTTCCAAACCCGTTGCCATCCAAGTCAATAGTCACCATTTTTTCAGGTTCTTCACTACCATTGTTATTGGGATGATAGCCCACAAAATCGGTTCTCGCCTTTGTAGCAGTTTCAGGCGGCAAAGTGAGCTTATTATGTCCATGGCTCACACTTTCGCCCAAATGAAAAAACTCCACTGTTGCTCGCAACTGCATTGCCTGACTTGAAAGTTCTTCCGCAGTCGCAGCCAATTCCTCAGAGGCGGAAGCGTTTTGTTGAGTCACCGTATCCAATTGCTGAATCGCTGCGTTTATTTGATCTGCTCCGAGACGTTGTTCTTTGCTCGCGGCTGAAATTTCCTGAACCAACCCCGATGTCCGCTCGATTTCCGGTATCAATCTATCCAACACTGCACCTGCCCGCTCCACTGTTGCCACACTGGTAGCTGTCAGGCCACTGATCTCGGCAGCAGCTTTGCGGCTGCGTTCCGCTAATTTTCTCACTTCAGCCGCCACAACGGCGAACCCCTTTCCCTGCTCGCCGGCTCTCGCAGCTTCAATAGCAGCATTAAGCGCTAACATATTCGTCTGTCGGGCTATTTCTTCAATGATGGAAATTTTTTCAGCGATACTGTGCATGGCATTGACCGTTTGTTTCACTGCGTCGCCGCCTTCGTGCGCATCCTGGGTCACTTGAATAGCAATCTGTCCGGTCGTTTCAGCGTTATCCGCAGCCTGGCGAATATTGGAGACCATCTGTTCCATGGAAGATGCAACTTCCTCGGTGGACGCTGCCTGCTCCGTTGCGCCCTGCGACATTTGCTGGGAGGTGGAGCTGAGCTCCTCACTTCCGGCTGCTACGTTTTCAGCGGAAACGCGAATTTCAGAGACGATGTTCCGCATTTTTTCGACCATTGATTTGACATCAGATAAAACTCCAGTCACTTTTTTATGCCCGGCACCTACATCGAAAGCAAAATCGCCTTTTGAAATCCGTTCCATTATTTTCCGGATAATAAAAGATCGCCACGAATCCATAACAGAGTATGGATCATTTCCAGGTTCATATGCGGATAAATGGGCGGCAACCTGTGTTAAAGCTCAACTAG
>NATN01000093.1 GCA_002085355.1 Candidatus Zhuqueibacterota bacterium 4484_87
AGCAATTCCCGTCTCTTTTCAGGTAAGCCAATGATAGTGGCAATTTCCATCGAATACTCTGCGATTCTCTTGGAATGTCCGGCAGTCAGCGGATCTCTGGCATCGATGGTGCTTGCCAGCGTCTCGACAAAGCTGTCCAGCGTTTTCTTTTGCTCTTCGTAAAGCTGCGCGTTCTCCAACTGCGTCGCCGCAATCGTTGAAATAACATCCAGCAACCCCTCGTCTTCGCGGGTAAAGTCACCTTCATATTTATTCAGCACCTGAAACACGCCAATAATCTCATTCAACTTGTTCCGCATGGGAAAAGTCAACATGTTGCGCGTCTGGTAACCTGTCTGTTTGTCGATTTCCGGATTGAAACGTTCATCCGCGTAAGCATCCGGAATATTCAGCACATCTCCGGTCTGTGCGACATAACCGGCAATGCCCAAATGCGCAGGAAAGCGGATTTCATCTTCGCCGTGCGCGACCTTGGACCATAATTCATTTTTTTCTTTGTCTATTAAAAATACAGTACAACGATCAGCTTTCAACGCTCGCTTTACTTCATCCATAATCGTCACCAAAAGTCGGTCCAATTCCAACTCTTTAGAAATATTTCTCGTGACATTCAAAAGCGTTGATAACCGCTGATGTTCTTCCTTGTAAAATGCAAGTCTTTTTTCAAAGATCAGTTGCGGAACTTTTCCTTCACTCATGCTGTCTTTTGACATCATCGTCTCCCTAAAATCCCTCCGTTAACAATTATTCCAGCGAATTCCCTCCCAATTTTAGTTGATAGTAATCCTTCCGATTTTCCTCAAAAACACTTGGGCTGTTTTCATTTTTCAATACCGCTGCTTCAAATCAGAACTATTCATCAATTTCCTCGAAATCCGCATCTTCAACATCTGCATTTTTCAAATCAAGCGGATCCGGGTCTTTCGCCTGTCCCTCCACCGTGGTGCGATCGACCGGAGAGCGAAAGAATATCCCGATAAATTTGGCAATGAGCCAAATAATAAAACCATAAATAATTACTCGAAATAAACCCATTTGCAAACCTTTTTCGTTAGCCGATGAACCCGGCGTGTTGCCCTTTCATATTCAAAATCAAATTCACAATTGTCTCAAAATCTTCCCGATTCGCAACAAAATCCATCTCTGTTGCATCGACAACCAGTAGCCGCGTATCTGCATAATGATTAAAAAATTGATTGTATGCCTGATTCAGCGAGTCAATGTATTCGTATTTCATCTCACGCTCAAAAGGCCTATCGCGCTTTTTGATATTCTGCATTAGACGCTCGGGTGTAGATTTCAAATAAATGACTAAATCAGGCTGCGGAATATCCCGTTCCATTAAACTGACAATTTTTTCGTAGAGAAAAAGTTCTCTGTCTTCCAAGTTCAAATAAGCAAAAATTTTATCCTTAGCAAAAATATAGTCAGCGATGAGCATCTGGTGAAATAAATCCCGCTGCGGAATTTCCATTTGCTGGCGATAACGGCTCAGCAAAAAAAACATCTGCACTTGAAAAGCGTAGCGTTCCGGATCGCGGTAAAAATCAGCCAAAAACGGATTTTCTTCTACAATTTCATAGATGCCGCGGCCGTTGAAACGATCCGCTAACATTCTGGTCAAAGAAGTTTTCCCCACACCGATGACGCCTTCGATTGCAATAAATTCTAAATTCTGCCTTTGGCTTTCCATGCGAGTTTTCGCTCCAATTCTGACTGACTCTGAATCAATTTAATTTGTTTTATATCCTGACATTGCTGAATAAGTTCCGCAACAGATAACTTCAATTTAGGATGATAAAAATCAGGCGCAATTTCTTGCAGCGGGACAAGTACAAACAATCGCTCCGCTAAAGACATGTGGGGAATGTTGAGTTCCTCTTCTTCGACAACAACATCACCGTACGCCAGAATATCAATATCAATCAATCGTGGACCCCACCGGCGTCCGTCTTCTCTGCCGAGCTTTTTCTCCGCATCCTTGACAAAGTGCAGCAATTTCATCGGCAGCAGTGACGTCTCAATTTCTACGACCATATTTAAAAAATCCGGCTGATCCGTCACTCCAACAGGATCAGTTTCATAAATTGAAGAGATTTTATGAACTTCAACAACACTCGATGCAACTAATTCATTCAAACACCGAATGAGATTTTGCTCCCGATCGCCTAAATTTGTTCCCAGCCCAAGAAAAATTCCTGTAGTGTGCACAGTAAACGCCCACGATATTGAATCGTTTTCTTAAAAATGAACTAAATATAGCAATTTTAAATATATTAAAACAATTCAATTTTGTCAAGCTAAAAAAAGTGAAATCAAGAGATTGTTTGATTTCTTTTCTATGAAAATGTGCCAATTAGTGAATTTATCACCGGAAAATGCAAAAAGCCCTGCCAAAACAGTTTGGCAGGGCTTTTATAACTAAAAACGTGACAATCAAAATTAATACATGCCGCCCATTCCACCTCCAGCAGGCATCGGCGGGACTTTTTCTTCTTCTGGCATATCTACGATAGTAGCTTCTGTCATCAACATCCGGCCGGCAATACTGGCGGCATTTTCCAATGCAATGCGCGATACTTTAGTCGGATCGATAATTCCGGCCTCATTCATTTTTTCCAGAGATTTCTGAGCGCGGATATAAACAACGCCGCCTCCGGGAACGATTCCTTCTTCAACGGCTGCGCGGGTTGCATGTAATGCATCTTCCACGCGCGCTTTTTTCTCTTTCATTTCCACTTCAGTTGCTGCGCCGACATTCAACACTGCTACGCCGCCTGCCAATTTAGCTAAGCGTTCTTGAAGTTTCTCTTTATCATAATCAGAAGTTGTTGTTTCGATCTGTTTTTTAATCTGACTGATACGCGCTTTGATGTCTTCGGTTTTTCCTGCACCTTCGACAATTGTAGTGTTCTCTTTGTCGATGCTGACGCGTTTGGCAGTTCCGAGATCCTCAACCGTTGTGTTTTCCAATTTAAAACCGGTCTCTTCTGAAACAACCCGTCCGCCGGTCAAAATAGCAATATCTTCGAGCATGGCTTTGCGGCGGTCACCGAATCCCGGGGCTTTCACTGCGGCGATTTTCAAGGTGCCGCGGATTTTGTTGACAACCAGAGTTGCCAGAGCTTCGCCTTCCACATCTTCAGCGATAATCAACATCGGACGGCCTGTCTGTGCAACTTTTTCCAGAATTGGAAGCAAATCTTTCATCACGGAAATTTTCTTGTCATGAATCAAAATGTAGGGATCTTCCAGGACTGTTTCCATTGTATCCACGTCGGTTACAAAATAAGGTGAAAGATAGCCGCGGTCAAACTGCATACCTTCGACGACTTCCAGGCTTGTATCAGTCGACTTTGCTTCTTCAACAGTGATCACGCCATCTTTCCCGACTTTTTCCATGGCATCGGAAATCAGCTCGCCAATGGAATAATCGTTGTTTGCGGAAATAGCGCCGACCTGAGCAATTTCAGTTTTTCCCTGTACCTCTTTGCTCATTTTTTTGATTTCTTCGATGATCACTTTCACCGCTTCATCAATTCCGCGTTTCAGATGAGTGGGGTTTGCACCGGCTGTCACATTTTTCAATCCCTCTTTAAAAATTGCCTGAGCCAGCACTGTCGCGGTAGTGGTTCCGTCACCAGCAATATCGCTCGTCTTGGAAGCAACTTCTTTTACCATCTGTGCGCCCATGTTCTCCAGCGGATCTTCCAACTCAACTTCTTTGGCGACAGTCACGCCGTCTTTGGTAACGGTCGGAGCGCCAAATTTTTTGTCAATCACTACATTGCGGCCTTTGGGGCCTAGCGTCACTTTTACCGTATTGGCAAGCATGTCCAATCCGGCTTTCAACTTGCTTCGTGCATCGGCTTCAAAATCTATTATTTTTGCCATCTCTTACTCCTCCTGCTTCTGTTTATTGTTAGTTTGTTTGTTTACAAAATTGCAAAAATGTCGCTTTCTCTCATTATCAAATACTCTTCGTCATCAATTGTTACATCTGTTCCTGAATATTTCCCGTATAAAACGACATCACCGACTTTTACTTCCAAGGGAATTGTCTCTCCGCTATCAGACTTTTTTCCGGGCCCGACAGCTACAACCGTCCCCTGCATCGGCTTTTCTCTTGCCGTTTCCGGAATTATGATGCCGCCTTCTTTTTTCTCCTCTGGTTCAGCCGGCTTTACGACAACACGATCCGCTAAGGGTTTGATATTCATACTTGCTCCTCCTTCTTTTAAATACACAATAACGCCTTATTATTACGTCAATTAAAGCTTGTTTTTAGCACCCAGACTTTGAGAGTGCTAATTTTGAGGTGATAATATAAGAATTTTCAGCTAATTTGCAAGTTAATGGATGGGTGTAGAGGGTTGTAAATTGGTCAGATATTTTATTTCTTGTTATTTATTGGTATTTTGCGCTAATTTTTTTCAGCTATCGCTTGAATTTGTCTGATAATGTCATTTTTATCCAGCCACATATTATTTATCGTCCAAAAGAGGCAATTTTGTGAGAATTTCAAAATTGTTCGCGAAATTAAGCATTCTCTTTCGACAACAAATGTTAAAACACCTTCTCTTTAAAAATAGTTTGCTTTCGATCAGGCCCCACTGAGACAATCCCTACTTTGACTCCGGTTATATCCTCAATCGCCTGAATATAACGCTTTGCATTTTGCGGCAAATCCTGATAATTCTGAATCTCACTCGTTGGAGCTTGCCACCCCGGCAAGGTGGCATATTCTGGAACAGCAATTTCCAAATCAGCCAAATTCGTCGGGAACTCTGAAACGACTTTCCCGCCAATTTGATAACCCACACAAAGCTTTATCTCTTCGAGAGTGTCCAGCACATCCAATTTCGTCAATGCAAAATAGTCAATCCCGCTCAGACGAACTGCATATTTGGCAATGAGGGCATCGAACCAGCCGCAGCGCCTGGGACGTCCGGTTGTGGCACCAAATTCATCGCCCAACTGGCGGATGCGTTCATCAAACTCCTGCGTAAATTCCGTGGGAAAAGGCCCTTCGCCCACGCGGGTTGTGTAAGCCTTTAAAATTCCTACGACACGTGAAATTTTATTTGGGCCTATACCAAGCCCAGTTGTAGCTGCCCCACTTATGGGATTTGAGGATGTGACAAAGGGATACGTTCCGAAATCAATATCCAGCAGCGTCCCCTGAGCGCCTTCGGCAAAGACGTGTTTTTTTTGCGCAATAGCATTATTAATGAGAAGCGACGTGTCAGCTATAAACGGCTTCAGCCTTTGACCAAATGCAAGGTATTCCTGAATTAGATTTTCCGGCGAAAAAGCCTCTTCAATGCCCAGCGAGGCAAAAGTCGCCTGTTTCAGCTTCAAATTTAAGTCAATTTTGTGCGCAAGAACTTTTTCATCGAGCAGATCAGCAGCCCGGATCCCAGTGCGGTTAAATTTATCAACATAAGCGGGGCCTATTCCTCTGCCCGTTGTTCCGATTTTTTCTTCTGCTTTCCGCTGTTCCAATTGCTGATCGATCAATTTATGGTACGGAAAAATGATATGCGCCAGCGAACTTAAAAAGAGCCTGCCCGTCACATCAATATCATTTTTTTTCAAAAATTCTATTTCTTCGCAAAGGGTAGCCGGATCAACAACAACGCCGTTACCAATGACGCATTTTGTTCCGGGATGCAAAATCCCGCTGGGAATCAGGTGCAGAATAATTTTTTTATCACCGATAACTATGGAATGGCCTGCATTGGCACCGCCCTGATAGCGAGCACAAAAATCAGCCCCTTCGCTCAGCAAATCGACTATTTTTCCTTTTCCTTCGTCCCCCCATTGACACCCGACAATGACTGTGACTCCCATAAAAAGCCTCATTTTTCACAAAAAACTCCGAATAGCACGTTATTCGGAGCCTTTTAAAATCTTCACATTTTTAAACTTGATTGTCAACTAAAACTGGCAACTGCTTCTTCTAAAGAATTAAACGAGTCAAAAATTTTAATCAATTTCGTGATAATGAGCAGGCTTTCTATTTTTCCGGAGGCACCAACCAGCTTAAGATCGCCGCCACTGCTTTTCAAAGTAGTGAGTCCGCCGATGAGAATTCCCACCCCGGAACTGTTCATCCAGTTAACATCGCTCAAATCGGCGATTACTTTAGTTTTTCCC
Organism: Candidatus Zhuqueibacterota bacterium 4484_87; assembly: GCA_002085355.1. GTDB lineage: Bacteria > Zhuqueibacterota > Zhuqueibacteria > Thermofontimicrobiales > Thermofontimicrobiaceae > 4484-87. The sequence goes on from NATN01000093.1 coordinate 6,160, forward strand.
TCATCAACAAGCGCGTGCAACCGATGTTGAAATTCACTGGCCTCTGGTCCGCCCATAATTTTGCCAGACAATTCCAACACAACGACACCTTGAACTTCTCTCTCTTTGAGAGTCATGATGAGGCCTCCGATTTAATGCTGTAATGAAAATAAATTAAACCTGCACTGCTATTTTTTCTTGTCTCTTTCTCTTTTCAATTTCCATTCAACGACCACCGGGCTGGCGATAAAAACAGAAGAGTACGTTCCCACAATCACGCCGATCACCAGCGCGAAAGAGAAACTATGAATCACTTCACCGCCAAAGAAGAAAAGAATAATTACAACGACAAAGGTTGTCAATGACGTTAAAATTGTTCGACTCAAAGTCTGGTTAATGCTTACGTTGAAAATATCAACAATTTTTTCCCGGCGCAGTACTTTCAGATTTTCCCTGATTCTGTCAAATACAACTATCGTGTCATTTAGCGAGTAACCGATAATTGTGAGAAATGCAGCTACTACCGCCAGAGAAATTTCCAAATCCAGTAAGGAAAAAATTCCCAGCGTGATCATTACATCATGAAACAAGGCGACCACCGCTCCAACCGCAAAGGTGAACTCAAATCGCCAACTGATATAAACCAAAATTAAAGCCAGCGAAATTAAAATAGCCCAAATTGCTGCGCGGCGGAGTTCGCTGCCGATTCTTGGCCCAACGGTCTCCTTCATACGCAAATCAAGGGGATTGTCCGGCATATTTTCTTTTATTGTGGTAATAACTTTGTCCGAAATATCTTCCATATTCTCTTGTTGCTGAATGCGAATTAAAATTTCATTTTCAACGCCAAACTCTTTAATTTCAGCGTTCCCAGCGCCAATGTTGGAAAGTATTTTGCGCACTTCACCAATATTCACTGGCTTTTGAAATTGTACCTGCAAGGAAGTACCACCGGTAAAATCAATACCATATTTTGGACCACCCCGAACAATCAAAGAAATTATGCCGATAAGAATGAGGGCTGAAGAAATAGCTATCGCGATTTTCCTCTTTCCGATAAAATCAATGTGAGTTTCTTTTATAAATTGCATTTCCTTTTTCCTTAAATTTATTAACCTGTTCCCCAAATCGTTCTATTTAAATACTCAATTGTTTCAATTCATGTTTTGAAGTGATGTAATCGAAAATAAACCGCGTTACAACAATTGCAGTGAACATACTGGCGATAATACCGATCATCAACGTTACCGCAAAACCCTGAATGGGGCCGGTGCCAAACTGATACAAAACGATTGCCGTGAGCAGTGTTGTGATGTTCGCGTCCAGAATGGTAATAAAAGCACGCCCATATCCGGCGTCAATCGCCGCCCGAATCGTTTTGCCTGACCGCAGTTCCTCTCGGATACGCTCAAAAATAAGCACATTCGCATCAACTGCCATACCAATTGTTAAAATAATTCCGGCAACACCAGGCAGTGTAAGTGTTGCGTGAAATGCCGCTAAAACAGCCATTACAAAAATGATATTTAAAATCAATGCCACATCTGCAATAGCGCCGGAAAGTTTGTAATAAATCACCATAAAAATGATAACCAATGCCAAACCGATCATCGCTGAATATTGTCCTTTGTGGATGGAATCTTTTCCCAGTGAGGGACCGACCGTTCTTTCTTCGATACTTTCCAGTCGCGCCGGCAATGCACCAGCTCGCAAAACGATCTGCAAATCCTTCGCCTCCTGAATATCATCCAAACCATCGATGCGGGCAGTTCCTGAAGGAATTTTCTCCTTTATTCGCGGCGCACTGGCTACTTTATTGTCCAGCACAATCGCCAAAAACTTGCCAACATTCGCGCCAGTGATGCGCGCAAATTTCTTCCCGCCTTCGGAGTTCAGCGTCAAATGAACTTCTGCCTGCCCTGCGCGAGTCATCTGATTACCGCTTCCGCCGGATACCTGCACCTGAGCATCGTCAATATAATCACCGGTCAACTCAGGGTTCTTTTTTACAAAATATAGAAAATACCATTCTTTTTCTCTTACTTTCACCGGTTTGCTTGCCCAGAGAAACTGAGAATCTTTTGGAATGACATTTTTCACTTCCGGGTAATTTAAAATAACATCGACCGCATGCATATTTTGCTTGGGCGCCGCGACCATATTGCCGACATTTCCCAGCAGAGCGAGGAACGGATTTTCCTGAAACATATCTTTATCAACTGAAAGCGTGGTATCACCGCTTTTTGTCCCGCCCGCGGTATTTTGCCCAAAGAGCTCATTCAAATCGACTTCCGTCTCATCGCGAACTTTTTTCTTTTTTGCTACGGAATCCTGAAGTGTTGAATCGGCTTGCAATACTTCCGCTAATTTGGTTGAATCCAAAATTCCCTGCCGTCTTGATTTAACGACTTTATCAATTTTCATCAAAACGGAACTGGTGTAATCCGGATCGCGCAGCAGTTTAAACTCTAACTGCGCTGTTTTTCCGATAACGGCTTTAGCGCGATTTACGTCTTGAATACCAGCAAGCTCAACGACGATACGATGGCGTCCTTGTTTGACAATTGTCGGCTCGGAAACACCAAATTGGTCAACGCGATTAACTAACACCTCGCGGCTGCGATCAATGGCATCTTCGGCTTCCTTGCGCAGGAAAGTGAGAATTTTATTGTCCGAATCGCCTTTTTTGCCAAAATAGCGATCCAGCGGAATATTCTTTTCATTGAATTTGGCAACCATTACATCAAAGAAATCCATATCTTTTTGTTTGGACTCCAAATCAATCTTTTTCAGCAACGCCTGAAATTGTTCGTCGCTGGTTTTTGCCAGCTTGCTTAAAAAATCAGGGAAATTGATTTCGTAAACCAGATACGTTCCACCCTGCAAATCAAGGCCGCGTTTGATTGACTTTTTCTCTGTATCAAAAATCTTTTGATCCAAATCCTGAATCTTTGCCGCCAATTGACGCGCTTCTTTCTCAGCAGCTTTATCTTTCAGATGTCCAACAACTAATCCCTCTAAATTTTCATCAATCAGCGCTGTTTTAATTTCTTCCTTTGATAAATCAACCATCGTCAGCAATTTTTCAATATTCTGCGTCTGCTGTTTATTCAAACGAGAAAGATTGTAAGTCGGATATAATTGCCACAAAGCCAAAAGAACAAGCACAGAAATAAAAATGAAACGTGAAAGTAATTTCCTCTTCATTTTAAAAAACCTCCAGTGAATAAAATATCATCTTTTGTCACTCATATTCTTAAAGACAAAATCCAAATTTTTGAACCCACAATATAGTTTTTTTTAGACTAAAAGTCAATAAAAATTTCAGTCAGCGAGCCCATACCGGCTTGAAAACATTCTGAGTTCAGTCTTCAATCTCTGCAGAACAATTCCGACTGAAATAAAAAAAATACTTTTTGACTTGATTATTTTCAAACTTTTGTTAAATTATTGGCGATGGAACCACAATCGGATATTTCAGGTTTTAGCCTCACAGGCCAGCAACAAAAAAAACCCATGTGCGGTTTAGACCAAAAGTTATGCTTTAAACAACGCCTTTACTCAAATAAAAGTTCGGGCATGGACCATGAAAGCAAAATTCCTTTTCAATCTTCTTTTTCTCTTCAGCCTTCTCGTTTTTCCGTCGCGCGGACAGGCACAAATTATTTTATCAGAAATTATGTTTGATCCCGCCGGAAGCGAATACTACGATGAATTCATCGAAATTTACAATACCAGTCAATCAGACACAGTTGACCTGTCCGGTTGGCAAATCAGCGATGGTGTTGCCGCCGATTTCATAATAGCTCATGTTGCAGGCACAAAAATCGCACCCGGTCAATTCGGACTCATTCTCGATCCGGGCTATTTTGAACACTCCAATCAATATGACGATCTCATTCCGCAAAATGCTTTAATTTTAACAATCGATAATTCATCTTTCGGATCAGGAGGGCTATCCAATTCAACGCCGGAAACAATCATTCTCATCAACAGCACGGGCGATACAGTCGTCCAATATTTATATTCGATCGACAACGAATCTGGCCATTCTGACGAAAAAATCCGGATGACAGACGATGACTCTCCTGCCAACTGGGCGAACAGCAAACAAATGAACGGTACGCCGGGATTTCGCAACAGCGTCTCTCCCTTGAATTTCGATTTGGAGCTCGCTTCTATTTTTTTCTCCCCGTTGAAACCGAACAGAGACCAAACCATTACCGCGAACGTGTCAGTAAAAAATTCCGGACTGAATCCTGTTGCTGGTTTTAGCGGCTCTCTTTTTGTCGACACCGATTATGATAAGTACTATTCGGAAAACGAACTTTTTGCTTCAAGCGAAACCTTTTCAACACCACTTCCACCGAATGACTCCCTGCTATTTGCGCTGCAATTTTCTCTGGACAGGTCTGGGGTTTTCAGCGCCGCCGCGATTTTAAAAACAACGAACGACGACAATCCTCTCAATGACTCTCTTTTCACACGTCTCGCCATCAATTTTTCCGCATCAGATGTTGTCATAAATGAAATTATGTACGCACCATTCAGCGGGGGCAGCGAATGGATAGAAATTTGCAACCGCCAGTCATTTTCAATAAATTTACAGGAATGGTCTTTTTCAGATCAGGACAGTTCCGAAAGATCAATCTTGTCAATTGCGCCTTTTGAAATTTCTCCGCAAAGCTACGCGCTGATTTCCGCGGATTCTTCTGTCATTACTGAGTTCAAACAGCATTTTTGTCTCAAAACTACCGGAACAGGCAACACTCTCAATTTCGCCAAATCCTTTTTCCCCCGACAACGACGGCAGAGACGATGTGACCATCATTCAATATAATTTACCGTTCAACCTTTCCCGCGTAAAAATCTCCATCTTCGACTCCCGCGGTCGCTTGATTCGCACACTTACAGACAACCAACCCAGCGGGACTACCGGTTCGCTCATTTGGGACGGCAGGGATAATTTCGGGCATGTTTGTCGCGTGGGAATTTATATTGTGTTGATGGAGGC
>NATN01000094.1 GCA_002085355.1 Candidatus Zhuqueibacterota bacterium 4484_87
TTTCGTCGTTGGTTGCAGCGAAACCAGACGCTGCGCCATTATCGATCCGGGAGATGAAGCGGATAAAATTGTGTCTGCTGTTGAAAGTGAGCGCCTCATCCCTGAGTTGATCCTGCTGACTCACGGCCATTTCGATCATCTTTCCGCAGTCAACGCGCTCAAACAGAAGTGGGACATTCAAGTTTTGCTGCATGAGGCAGATCAGATGCTTGCCCAAAATGCCTCCGCACAGGCCACCATGTTCGGTATGTCAGATCCGGGAAATGTCTCCGCTGATGATTTTTTGCATGACAATGATGAGTTAAAAATCGGAAACTTGTTGGTGAAAGTTTCGCACACACCAGGACATTCGCCGGGTAATGTGACCTTTCAGGCAGAAAATCATCTTTTTGTCGGCGATTTGATTTTCCGGGGATCGATTGGCAGAACAGACCTTCCCGGCGGTAGTTACGAGCAACTCATCAGATCAGTTGAAGATAAAATTTTCACATTACCGGATTCATGGATCATTCATCCGGGGCATGGACCTGATACCACAGTCGGTCAGGAAAAACAAAATAATCCTTTTTTTTCATAAAATCTGAAAGGCTGAAAAATGAAGATAAAAAACGCCACCTCCATCCTGTTTATATTGTTGCTGCTCATTTTTTCCTGCGCGACATTGCAGCAATTGGCAAATGTACAAAAACCACAGGTGAGAGTGGGGCAAATCCGACTGACGAATCTCACGTTCGATAAAGTGGACCTTGCTGTTGACTTGAATATCACAAACCCAAATCCTGTCGCAGCGACGCTGGCGGGATTTGATTATAATTTCTTTCTTAACGGACAATCCTTCCTCACGGGCAATCAAGTGAAACAAACGACCATTAGCGCAAACGGACAGAGCACGTTGCAGATTCCGCTGTCTTTGACATTCAAACAGATTTACGACACATACAAAAGCCTGAAAAACAGCGACAGTACTGTTTACAAAATTGCCGCGGGGCTCAGTTTTGATTTGCCGATTATTGGGAAAACCCGGATCCCGGTGCAGAAAAGCGGATATTTGCCGCTGGCGAAAATTCCGTCAATCAAATTATCTTCTTTGAAATTAAAGTCTCTCAACTTCTCCTCGGCAAAAGTCGAGCTGCAGCTCAAAGTGGATAACCCCAACGCTTTCTCGCTCAATATCAACAAATTGAATTATAATTTTTTGGTTAATAACAAACAATGGGGCGTGGGCCAGATCGCCGAAGTATTGCAGATTAATCAAAAAGGTAGCAGCACCATCAAAATTCCTCTGTCGCTGAATTTCATGGAAATTGGGCGCACTGTTTACAGTATGCTCACCGGCAGTTCCGGTCTGAGCTATCAACTCAAAGGAGACGCAGCACTGACTTCATCCCTGAAAGTAATGCCTCAATTGGAACTACCGTTCAACCGCAGTGGAAAAATAAATATTTCCCGATAAAAAAATAGAAACATGGAACTGGCGGAAACGATCAATGCGCTTCCAGCCAGTTTTCCCCTACTCCGATGTCCACTTTGATGGGGACCTTCAGGTCAATGGCATTCTCCATCTCTTCTTTTATCAATGCCTTTGCCGCTTCCAATTCCGGCTTCGGAACTTCAAAAACGAGTTCGTCATGGACTTGCATGATCATTTTTGTCTGCAAATTCTCTTTTTTGATGCGTTCCGAGATACGAATCATGGCGACTTTGATGAGATCCGCCGCACTTCCCTGGATCGGCGTGTTGATTGCGTTTCTTTCGGCAAATTCGCGCAATTGGCGATTCTCGCTATGAATTTCAGGCAAATAGCGACGACGATTGAGCAGCGTAGTAACAAATCCCTGTTTGCGCGCCAATTCTTTGCTCTCTTCCATAAACTTTCGGATACCCGGGTAACTGGCGAAATAGGTTTCGATAAAATTCTCGGCTTCCTCATTGGAAATGCCCAATCGATTTGCCAGCCCGTAAACTCCCATGCCGTACATGATGCCGAAATTCACTTCTTTGGCGCGGCGACGCTGATCTTCAGTCACTTCATCCATCGATACATTGAATACTGTCGCGGCTGTACTCCGATGAATGTCTTCACCATCCTGAAATGCTTTAATCAAATTTTCATCTTCCGAAAGATGCGCCATTATTCGCAGTTCGATTTGTGAGTAGTCCGCATCTACCAAAATATGATTTCTATCTCCGGGGATGAACGCTTTACGTATTTTTCTGCCCAGTTCCGTTCGGATGGGAATATTTTGCAAATTTGGATCACTGGAAGAAAGCCTCCCTGTCGCGGCAACAGTCTGATTGTACGATGTGTGCACTCTGCCGGTTTTTTTATTTATCAAACGAGGCAGTGCATCAACATAAGTAGATTTCAGTTTTGACAATTGGCGATATTCCAGTATGTACCGCGGCAATTCGTGCTCTTTGGATAATTCCTCAAGCACGCCTACATCTGTGGACGGTCCCGTCTTTGTGCGGCGAATAACGCGCAACTTGAGCCGTTCAAACAGAACTTCCGATAACTGCTTCGGCGAATTGATATTGAACTCCACATCAGCGATGGAGTATATTTTTTTTACAATTTGATCTAAAAGCTCATCCAATTCCGCGGACATCTGCTGCAATAGTCGAATATCCAGCGCCACGCCGGCCATTTCCATTTCCATGAGCACAAACAGCAACGGCAGTTCTACTTTGTCAAATAATTCTTTCAAGCCCAATTGATCTAATTTCGGTTCCAGAACGACGCGCAGCCTTTGGGTAAAATCCGCATCTTCGCAAGCGTAAAACCCGATTTTATCCAGCGGGACTTCCGCCATACTGATTTGCTTTTTCCCGCTGCCGATGAGCGACTTTGTAGTCACTTTTTTATAATTGAAATATTGCAATGCCAGCGCATCTAAATTGTGCTGCCGCAGCGACGGATTGATCAGATAGCTGGCAACCATTGTATCAAAATCAACGCCCTTTACGTCGGCGCCTGCATTTTTGAGGACAATCAAATCGTACTTAATATTTTGACCGCATTTTTTAATAGACTCATTGAGAAAAATCGGCGCGAGTTTTTGCAAAACATTGCTTTTAATGAAGCCGGTAAAATCCTGTTTTTGAAATAAATCACCGCTCATGCCGCTTTCACCCTGCAGAACTGGTACGTAAAAAGCTTTGCCTTCCTGCCAACTGAAAGAAATGCCGACAATTTCCGCCTTCATCGGATCGACATCTGTGGTTTCCAGATCCAGAGTAAATTTTTTACAACCAGCCAGTTCATTTATCAATTTTTCCAGCGCATCTGCACTACGGATAATCTCATATTTTTGTTCACTTTTCTTTTCCGTTGAAGATGAAAAGCGGTCAAGCAGCGAATTAAATTCCAGCTCTTTCATTAAGCTAAACGCTTTTTCCGCATCCGCGCGTTTGAGACTCAACTTTTTCACATCAAAAGGAATCTCTTTGTTGGTATCGATGGTTACGAGCAGTTTTGACAAATATGCCTGTTCGCGATATTTTTCTAATTGATGCCGAATGCGCTCCGGTTCGATTTTTTTGAGATTCTGATAAATACGTTCCAGATCATCATATTTTCCAAGCAATTTTAGCGCTGTCACAGGCCCGATGTTAGGAACACCGGGGATGTTATCAGATTTATCGCCAATCAACGCAAGATAATCGATAATTTGTTCCGGCTTCAGGCCGACTTTCTTTGTCACGCCTTCGGGATCAAGTATCGTGACATCCTTTCCGGAACGACCCGGATCGTAAATCTTTATTTTCGGAGAAACCAACTGCATGAAATCTTTGTCTCCGGTGACCAGGAACGTTTCCATGCCAGAATTTTCTGCTTCTCTGGCGAGAATGCCCATGACATCGTCCGCCTCAAGCCCGGGCACTTCGATTAAAGGAATATTCAGCGCTGCCAGCACTTCGCGAATGCGCGGCAACTGATCGACGAGTTCATCCGGCATTTTTTCGCGGGTCGCTTTGTATTCAGGATACATCTTGTGGCGAAACGTGGGTTCGGGAGTATCAAAAACTGCCGCCAGATAATCCGGCTTCTCTTCATCCAATATTTTTAAAATAGACCTCAAAAACACATACACAGCACCGACGTTTTCTCCTCTCGTGGTAATGAGCGGATTTCTTGAAATGGCAAAATAACCCCGATAAATCAGTCCCATGCTGTCGATCAAAAACAGCTTTTTCCCTTTTGTACTCATCTAATTTTCCTTTATCTTTCCTAATATCAAACTCTAATTTAAATTAAATTTTCCACAATGTCAACAGAAAATCCGTTTATTCTCTAATAATTTACTTCAGAAAATTTACTTTGAATTTAATAAAGATATTATTATATTTAATTTCGCTATCGCATCATTTATATCTTGCAAAGGCAAAACCGCCAGGAGGAATTGCTATGATCAGAAAAATAAACGGCAGAACAATTGAATTAGTACAAGGCGATATTACAGACATGGAAACCGACGCCATCGTCAATGCAGCGAATGCCCAACTCATTTTAGGCGGTGGCGTTGCCGGTGCCATCCGTCGTAAAGGCGGACCTCGCATCCAGGAAGAGTGCAATCAAATCGGCGGCACGTTTGTCGGCGGAGCAGTTATAACGACCGGCGGCGAGCTGAAAGCAAAACATGTCATTCATGCAGTCGGTCCGCGCATGGGCGAAGGTGATGAAGATACTAAATTACGCAATGCAACCAGGAACAGTCTCCGCGTAGCGAATGAAAATAAACTGCATTCCATCGCTTTTCCGGCAATCAGCACCGGCATTTTCGGTTATCCGCTCGATCGTTGTGCGAAAATTATGATTGAAGAAACAATCACTTTTTTGCAAAGCGAAAGCACCATTGAAAAGGTTGTTTTTTGCCTTTTTGACAAAAAATCTTTTGATTCATTTCAACAGGAATTATCGCGGCAAGCACCGGATAAGAATTGATTTTTCTCTTATATTTTGAAAAAACCATTAGGAATTTCCATGTTTTATTCTTATATTGGACTTTTAAATTAGCTAAAATCTACTCAAATTAAGAAGGAGATGTACATGAGAAGAGTTTTGATCATCGCTTTCTCTTTTGCAATTCTTTTGGTTGCCTGCGGTGGTAACAACAGCCCCAAATTGCAGCCTGATTCACCCGAATATGCACTGGCTAAAGCACTATCAGAGAAAGTTCCTTATTTTGATCCTGATAAAAATAATGTTCTGGTGAAAGCAAATGATTTCGAGATTCGCGTGGGCGAATTTTTTCAGGAATTGAAAGCCGGCATGGGCAACAATGCGGATCGGCTAAAAAGCATTCCTCCTGAACAAATGAAAGACTATCTAAAAAGCATGGCAAAAAGATTTGGCGAGCAAAAACTGTTGTTAAATCTGGCTGAAAAATCCGGTATTGAAGTTACTGACGCAAAAGTTGACAGTATTCTGGAATTGCAATACGCCCGCTCCGGCGGCAAAGAAAAATTTGTCAGTATGCTTGAACGACGCGGACTCTCCATGGATTTTGTACGTCAGGATATCATCAAAAACCTGAAAATCAACATGTTTTTGGAAAATTCCCTGGCAAAAGAATTGGAAGTCACTGAAGAAGATGTTCAAAATGAATACTCTCAGGACAAAACCGCTTCCGTGCAACATATTCTGTTGCGCACGCAGGGCAAAAGTGACTCTGCTAAAAAGGAAATTCACAAAAAGATGGAAGATATTTTAGCAGAAGCAAAAAGCGGCAAAGATTTTGGAACACTGGCTAAAAAATACAGCGAAGATCCGGGATCAAAGGATAAAGGCGGTCTGTACAAAGATTTCGAGCGCGGACAAATGGTAGCTCCTTTTGATTCAGCGGCATTTTCAGTACCTGTGGGTGAAATTAGCGGCATCGTGGAGACTTCCTACGGATATCACATCTTAAAAATCCTGGACCGCAAAAAGGAAACCAAGCCGATGACAGAAGTGCACGACCAAATCGCGAAGAAGATAAAAACAGACAGGGAAAGAAAACTCATTCCTGAATTGATCGACAAATTGAAAAAAGAAGCGAATTTTGAAGTTGTAGAATTTTAATTCTTTTATTTAAAACTCGAAAGCCTTCCGCAGGTCACTGTCGGAAGGCTTTTTTTTTGCGCAGGCTTAATTAATAATTTCTGTATTGTCCGGAATGACCGTCCCTCTTGGAATAATTGTAATGCCATCACGAATGCAATAGAGCGATTCATCTTTATCCGCTGCATCTGCGCCAGTAACGATGCGCACATTATTCCCGATACGGACATTTTTATCAATAATCGCCCGTTTTATGACGCAATTTTCTCCCACACCAAGTTTAGGTAAGTCCCCACCGCTAATGTTAAAAGCTGTCTGACCTGGATCATCTTGGTAATAATCCGCGCCGGACATCACAACCTCTTCCATAATGGTTCCCTTGTTGACTACGCTTCTTGTCCCAACAATCGAATCAGAAATGCGCGCCCCATGAATCTGCGAACCTTCAACCAAAATGCAGTCACCAATTTGCGACTGAGTCACTCTGCTGGGCGGCAGTGATCTGGTGCGAGTGTAAAGGGGCCAATTCGGCTGATACAAAAAAAACGGCGCATTCGGTTGAGCCAGAGAGATATTTGCTTCAAAGTAAGATTTGATCGTTCCAATGTCCCGCCAGTAATCGCCAAACGGGAAAGCTGCCACGCGAAACTTATCTATGGCATTTGGAATGACTTCCTTGCCAAAATCCTCATATTGTGTTTGCCCAAGCAGATCAAAAACAGCTTTGGAATCAAAAATGTAAATCCCCATCGATGCAAGATACAGATCATTTCTGGGCTCCATCCCGGCATCGCAGAAAAATTTTTCCGGAGCGACAAATTGCTTGATCACTTCCGGGTCTTGGGGCTTTTCTACAAATTGCAAAATCCTTCCTTCTTCATTTACCTTGAGCAAGCCAAACTCCGGCGCATGTTCCGCGGTAACCGGCGTAACGGAAACCGTGATATGGGCATTTCTTTTTTTATGAAAGCGAAGCATTTTTTGATAGTCCATGCGATACAAGTGATCGCCTGACAGAATAATCATATAGTCAAACTTGTAATAAGTTGTGTGCCGCAGCGTTGCACGAACCGCATCGGCTGTCCCCTGAAACCATCTTTCACCGCGGGGAGTTTGTTCTGCTGCCAAAATATCAACAAAACCGTCAGTGAACGTGTCAAACTGGAATGTCTGCATGATGTGTCGATGGAGACTGGCGGACAAAAATTGGGTAAGCACGAAAATCCTCTTTATTCCGGAATTAATGCAATTGGAAATCGGGATATCGATCAGACGGTACTTTCCGGCAAAGCTCACTGCAGGTTTTGCGCGTTCACGGGTCAGCGGATAAAGCCGTTTGCCTTGCCCTCCGCCAAGGATTACTGCGGTCACATTTTTCATAGTTCCGCTCCGGTTTTTTTTGAACAGGATTGTTTTCAGGAAATTGAAAATAAATTTCCCAATTACAAAGAAAGGAAATGCTGTACTTTAAAAATAACAGTTTTCCGATAAATGTCAATAGAAAAATCACAAAGACAAAAAGTTTTTTCCCAGAAAAACATCTAAAAACTGCCAAATGCTTGATATTTCCCTTGCAATAATTATTTTTTTCAATTATATTTGACTCTCTTACCAAACTTTTGTAAAAAATATGTTTTTCTCTCAAAAAAAAAATAAAAAGCAGCAAAGATTAACCACGAAGTTCACAAAATATGCACGAAGGACACAAAAATTTTTAAATAACCTTATTGAAGTAATTTTAAGGTATCAGACTTGTTTGATAAAAATATTAAGATTAACTTTTCCTTTGTGAGCTTTGCGCCTCCTTTGCGGACTTTGCGGTAAAAAATCAAATTTGCAAAAGTTTAGTCTCTTGATCAAATAAGAGCTAAACTATCATATTCTAAACCAAAAACCATCCGTACTGATTACGGCAAGCGGAAAACTTTTTCGGACAATTCTATTTTTATTAAAAATTGCTCATTATCTGGTTTTACCGGTAAATTCGCCGGAATACTCTTTTTGAGATAGCTCAAAAATGTCCAGTTTCTCTTTTTAACAGCAAGAAAATAAAAAAATATTGGAGCATACCGATGAGAAAAAGCGCAGCGCGAAATCAATCTACCGGGCGTTCTCCCTGGATGTGGGTGCCGAGCGTCTATTTTGCCGAAGGCATCCCTTATATCGTCGTGATGACAATTTCGGTAATCATGTACAAACGAATGGGCATTTCCAACACTGATATTGCCTTGTACACGAGCTGGTTATACCTGCCTTGGGTAATAAAACCGCTCTGGAGCCCATTAGTCGATCTGCTGAAAACACGACGATTTTGGATTGTGACCATGCAATTTATCATCGGCGCCGGCCTTGCTTCAGTCGCACTGACTATTCCTCTGCCGCGATTTTTCCAGATTACACTCGCCTTTTTCTGGCTGCTTGCCTTCAGCTCTGCAACGCACGACATAGCGGCTG
>NATN01000095.1 GCA_002085355.1 Candidatus Zhuqueibacterota bacterium 4484_87
GTGCCACGACCGAAGTCTTGTATTGCCTTGGTGGAAAATTTTGCAAAATAAAAAGATCATACTTTTTCAATGAATCAGGTGCGGGAAAAATTTTGCTACGATAAAAACCGGTAGTTTTTTTAGCGATAAATTCGTTGATTTCAACATTTGGGTCATCTTTCAGCGCGCGTCTGATGAACTCAAAATCAGGATCAGGGCTGCCGGCAAGATACAAAATTTTCGTTTTGCTTTTCAAAACTTTTACGTAAAAAGATTTGGAATTATTAAGCGGGGTCAATTCGTCCCTGAACACAGGAACTTGGACGATATATTTGCGCAACCCTTCCTTCTCTGGTGTGAAATAGAGTCGCACCTTGCTCTCCGGGGGATTGCCAACGCGGACAAGTTTGCTGTCCACAAGTTTCTTTCCTTCAAAGAGATTTATTTTTATTTTCTGTTGATCAAAACCACGCGCGAAAATAGTTACATCTACCGGCACGCGATTTTTCACGTAAGTCACCTGGTTGGTCAAAACATGACTGACGACGAGGTCTTTTTGTTCTGTGGGTTCGCCAACGGAAATGGGAAAAACGGGAATGCCTAAATCCTCAACAATGCGAGCAGGGTTTTCGCCGGAATTGAAAATACCGTCGCTAATCAAAACAAGCGCTTTTAAATTTTTATCGACATATTGCTCGCTGATTTTTCTGACTGCTTCTGTCAGATTTGTGGCGTCGCCGGTAAATTTCAGCGAATCCAGAGTGTCGGTGTTAAAGGAGGTGATGGCTGTGGAGAAACGATAATAGTCGAACTTGATGTGGGAGTCATTCTTTTGGAACAACGGATTCCGGAGAATCTGTTTGGCAATTTCGCCCCGAGAATTATCGTGATCGCCCAGAGACATACTTGCCGATTGATCCAGCAGGACAGCAACGATCGGCGCTTCTTTACGGGTGTAGGAGATATTGAGTAATGGTTCGAAAATGAGAAACACAATGATCAACAGCGCCAGCGCACGCAGAGTCGTCAAAAAAATGCGCAGCCAGCGAGGCACGGGGGGATTCGTCCGGCGATAAACGTAAATGCTGAACCCAATGCTCAAAATAGCGAGCAAGAGAAAAAAAATAACGGATCCAGAAAATGTCAGATTGAATGATTCCATAAATGCTGTTTTTGTTTTCTGTTTCGGAGAAAAACATGAGCGCGCCGATAAGTTAACGGCGTCGAGTAATTTGGTTGTCAAAAAAATGAGGACAAAGAATCAATATTCCATGTTTGTCCTCAATATGTGTTTTGATAAAAAATGATTTTAATTTTGCCATCCCAGCTTTTCAATCGCAACGCGATCCGCATCGAGAAAATCAAAGTCGGGCAATTCCTTTTTTGTGATCCACTTCCATTGCTGGTTTTGATCTGGCTGCGGCGTTCCGGAAATGTGACGGCAGCGGAAAACGTGCAATTGGATAAAAAAGTTCAGATATTCGTGCTGAATTTTTGTCAACAGTTCTTGCACATCGATTTGGATATTCAATTCTTCTCGAATTTCTCTGGCGAGACAATCTTCCAATGTCTCGTCATCTCGTTTCTTTCCGCCAGGAAATTCCCACTTTCCGGCAAAGGGATCATTGTCCGGCCTTTGTGTGATGAGAAATTTTTCGTCGTTGAAAATGAGTCCGGCAGTGACAACAAATACCGGTTTCGTCAAAACTTTTGATGCGCTTTTTTTCATAAAACTATTATTTTTTTGCCAGTGTTTTTTTTGTAATGATAAGGGAAACAATAAGCACCACAAAGTAAGTAATGATGACGATACCCCACGGCGGAATCTTCGCTTTGGATGGCGAACTGATGTAAGGACTGCCAATGAGCCGAAAACCTGCCCAAAAATAGGGATGCGCACGGGAAACTTTCTGATCAAGAAAGTCGAACGTATCGCGCATGGATGCTAATTTTGCTCCGCGTAGAGCAAGCGTATTGTGCTGGCGTTTGTATTTCAATTCCCAATAAAATTTGGACATGAACTCACTGGTAGAAATGCTGTGCACGTGCCATAAGCTGTACAGAACTGATTTATTTCCTGCCAGCAAAAATGCCTGAGGCAGCGCGACAATCCCAGGGCAGTTGTTTTTAATCGTTCTCGGGTATAAGCTGGTTGCGCTCAAAGTGAGCATGTCAGCGCGAAACGGAATTTGAAAAATGTCATTCACCGTGAGCCAGTTGCCGCTATCTTCCGAATTACCCGGACTGGCTGACATCATAAGTCCTGATTGTAAAGGCTGTTCGTTATTCAAGAGCCCGATTTGTGCCAGATAAATCCAGCGATATCCGTTAGCTCGATTTTTCAAATAGTCCACCGTCACCTCTTCGCCGCGCAGATTGTCATGCCGAAACAGTAGTCGGGAAACGCGACGAATCTCATCATTGACGTATGGCGAATGGTCAAGCCAGAGCAGGGGAGGGAGCGCATCTGTCAGGGAATCATCTTTCGCAGGAAAGATCGGCTCGCTCATCGTTAGCAATCGTCGTCCTAATTGTGCCTGGGGACGAAGATCGCACAGCGATAATTCCAAAGAACTGAGAGAAAAATCGTAACTCACGCTGAATTTTTTGATAAGAAAATCCATTGATTCATATTGTTTGTAAAGAATATCTGAGCTGCTTGTGCTTTCGGTGGGTTGCGAAACAAGGCATTCAAAAGGCAATCCGCGGAACGACCGATCCGGAATAATTGTGAGCCGACGGTGTTCATCAAGAATTTTTCGCAGCGGAGAAATGAGCTGCTGGTACAGATAATGCGCATTCTGCGTGTCAAATTTCAGATCAAGTAAGTCGTCCTGATAGAAAAGAGTAGAGTCAAACGAGAGCAGCGCACCCGTGAACTCATTTGAGTCGATGTGCCATTTTCGCACGCCGGCGGAGTCCACACAAAAGAAAAATGCCGCAAGCGTACTGTCTCCGCGCCAATAGTCCACAATCACTTCCCGGGAACCCAGTTTTTTTTGAACTTCCGAAACACAGATCGGCTTTTGCCAAAATAGGAAATTGACGAGCAGCGGATCCAACTTTTTTGCCGAATCGACCGCGGCGGAGAATTGCAAACGAAAATTTTTCTCTTTATTTTTAAAATCAATAGCCGGTAAATCATTCCTGTTTTTTATCAGATTTCCCCAATCCCGGCTGGTTTCATAATTGTGCAGCAAAAAATCGTGATATTTGTCTATCCTTGACCGGAAAAAATCCGTTGAGTAGTAGATTTGAAGAATTTCGATTGTTTTTAATTTTTCCAAATAAAACAGAACTCTCTCTGGAAGCATGGAATTTGCAAGCTCAACAGCAATGGCATTGTTTAATCGCAATTTTACTGAAACAAAATCTTTTTCGGATAAACCCGCCGCTGACCAAATTCGCTTTTCAAATTTTTCCAGTACCGCATCTGCTTCCGAATCTTTTGTTGCATTTGAAAAAGCAGCCGGTTGGGTGAAAAAAAATGCCGATAAAATTATTGTTAAAATTATTGGTAATTTATTTTTGATGGCAAAAAACAATGGTATTTTCCTTTATTATATGCTTCATTCGAAAATTGTCATTTGCAAATAATACTGACTTGATAAACTCATTTAAAAATACAAAGTTTCCGAACTCTGACAAATAATCCCAACTTTTGGTCAGAGAACGGCATTTAAGCGAGAAAATGAAAATAGCTTCGATAAATTTTCAGATAATAGCAAAGGTAATCCCAGAAGCCGCTATGAATTTGTAAAAAATAAAGCGATATTCCTAAAAACAATCCGGCAAAAACAAGAAGAATTCCGAGAATCTTGTAAATCGGCATCATAAAAACAACGCGCAAACCTCTTACCATGCGAAACAGGTACCACAGATCGAATAGTGCCAGTAACAGGAAGATGTAGAATTGCAGATGGTTGTATTTGAGAAGTCGGTAAATGATCATTCCTACTGGCAGCAAAAAAATATATACATTTCCCACCCAAAATGAAAGCGCGATCATTCTGCTGATTTGCGTCCTGCGGCGTAAAAGAAGTGCTGCCAAACGAAAACAAAGTGCAAGAAAGGCAAAATAGAGCAGAATAAACACTGTATAAAGGAGAAAAGAAGTATGCGGATGCCAAATTTGTCTGACAATGGATTCTTTTGCCTCCGGAGTGAAAAAAAGCAAAGTGAGAATATGATCAACTACTGCATTGGCTTTGAAAAAATAGCCGAATGATGAAAGAATCAAGCTGATACTTGCCGAAGAAAAAAGAGCAATGAGCAGGGTGTGCGATATCGGGATTTTTCTGCCGTCGCGGATGTCCGTGTAAAATCCGTGCGGATGAACGAAACTACGTTTGAGATTGTCGCGAAAATAACGGCGGTTGTGCGTCACAAACAGAAAGATAAGAACGAGTGCGAGGCCGGTGATGGTGAAAAAATTAACTTGTCCCTCGAAAATTGTAATTCCCGGATGATAATCAGCGTTGCCGGTGGTGTACAAATCAATCACTGTTTTGAAAGCAAAGCGGCGCTCACCGTTTGCATCGATTACGCCATAGGGCCGCAGGTAAGAATCCGATAAATCGCCTGGCAACGTTGAGCTGTAATTGCCCTTAAAATCGCAGAGAGAAGTGAGGAAGCAACCGTCAATTTCCGGGAAAGCACGGATGACCTGATATGCCTGTGCAATTTGCGCTGTCCGATATTTTTCGTACAATACAGAATCATGTTCTGTTGCGGAGAATTTCAGTCTTGGAGCGCCAAAGTCCGTCACAAAAGTGGGTGCTTTGAATCGCTGGGAGAGCCATTTTTGTAGCAGGTACTTCATAGTTTCGGGTTGGCGGTGAATCAATGAAATTCCTGAAAACATTCCCGGCAGATAAGAATGTTTCATCTCCGGGGGCATTGATGTGAAATAAAAAAACGGCGATTCGGTCTGACTGATGATGGGATAAATTTTTTCGATGAAAAGCCGGGATTTTTCATCTCCGCTTATGTTGCCGCTGCTTACACCGATGGCAAATAATGATGCATGTCCCTTGTCGCGCTCGATTGTCTCAGTCAGATAGTCACGGATTAAATTGGTAAAAATGTCCGATGAAAAGAGGCGGTTTGGTACCGCTTTCAACGGAATTTCCTCCAGCAAAAACAACCCGAGACTGTCGCAAAGGGCGGCGATTTGCGGATGCGGAGGAAAAAGCGGAACGCGGACAGCGTTGGCGTTCAGCTCTTTGATTGTGAGGAGGCGGCGCACTGCCTGATCCCGTCGGAAAACAATCCCGGTTTTGCCGTAGTTTTCCTGCCAATTAATACCGCGTAGGAAGTATTGTTTGCCATTGAGAAAAATGTTGCCGTCGAAAAAATCCAATTGACGGAATCCGATCGCCGTACTGAATTCATCGACGACATTTCTGCCATTGAATAGTTTGACTGAAATCCGATACCGGTTTGGCATTTCCGGCCGCCACAGCCGAGGATTTTTTATCTTGATTTTTTCTGTAATATGAGAAAAGGAGAAGTCTTCGTCCGATAAAAATTTGCCGAACTGTTTTTTGATGCGCCGCCCCGAAAGAGGGTCAAAAACCTCAATTAGGTAGGCGAAAGATTTCGCTTTTTCGCCTTCAAGTGGCGAGAAGATAAGCCGCTGTTGCCAGTCATTGATGTCCAGTGAAATTGTGAGAGTGCATTCTGAAAAATCAGAGTTGATGGAATAGTCAATGTTCGGCGCCAGAGAGCGAAGCGGCAGAGCCAGCAAAAATATGTCCCGAATGATGCCGCCGTCGTAATGCAAACCATCAAACAGATATTTCAGAGGAAGCGTGTTTTTGCAGTTGAGCCGGGGATCGACTTTAATTTCTATCTGATTTTTTTTGTTAACAAAAATAAAGTTCGGGGGAATATCGATATAAAACGAAGTGTAACTGCCTGCGTGACTGCCGATGAATTTATTGTTGATGAAAATTTCACAGTAGTTATTAATACCATAGCTGACAAGCCGGAAATGACGCTGCGTCAGACTGCTGTCCACAAAGAAAGAACGGCGGAAAATTACTTCCTTTTTGGGGGAGCACTTTCCCGGAATCTTCGTTCTTTGCCAATCCCCATCAGTGCCATATTGCACCTCCCATTCCCCGTTGAGCAGAATAGCCGGGCGAAATTGGTTGGTTTTTTGCCATGTCAAATTTTGTTGCGCCAAAGAATCGGCATCAATCAAAGGCATGGCTGACAACCTGAAAAAGAAAGATAGGGCAAAAACCAGAAAGGTAGCTATGTGTGACATTTTTTTCATGGGCGATTCGGGCTTGAAATTTAATGTAAATACCAACAAATGACAGTGATTGAGTGGATGTGACTGATAATTTATAGAAAATTTTGATTAAAAACAATAATTAAATTTGTTTATTCATAGCAAATTTCAAACCGGAGAGAAAATCAGGGACGAATGCCCATTTTTTCCTTTACTTTTTCCTAAAATATGATTATAATTTAAAACTGGTAAATTTGTTTTTTGAGGAATTAAAACGACATTTGATCCGAATGACCACAGAAAAAAAGAGGTCTGCATGCGTTGGAATTTGAGAATGTTGCTTTGTGTTGTTTTGCTGTCTTTTCTCCTGATCCCTGTTACTGGTTTCCCGAATACAAATATTTCTTTCAAAATTGAACATCCGAGAATTATTTTGTCCAATGTCCCGTTTGATATGACTGTTGCCGTAATCACAGAAAACGGAGAAATTGACACATCTTTTTCCGGAACTGCAGAAGCGACGGGGCTTTTTCAAAAAATTTACAAAGACAAAAAGCAATTGACAAAAATAGGGCCTTTCAAAAACGGCGTAGTGCATGTTCACGACATCATTTTGCCGGAGTCGGGTGTCGTGAGCATTTCCGATGCTACAAGCGGGATCGCCGGATCAGAGAAAATCAAGGTAATGCCCGGATATTTGAGTCTGCTGCCGCCGCTTCTGGCGATCATCCTCGCGTTGGCATTGCGGGAGGTGCTGCTGGCACTGTTCAGCGGCATCTGGTTGGGAGCGATGTTTCTCTGGGGATTCAACCCTTTTGTCGGTCTGATGCGCGCGCTGGACACTTATTTGATCAATTCAATGTTTGACAAAAGTCACATCGCTATTGTGATGTTCAGCATGACGCTGGGTGGTATGGTCGGAGTGATTTCCCGATCAGGCGGCACTCAGGGAATTGTGGAAAAAATTTCCCGTTGGGCGCACCATCCGCGAAACGGGCAAATCGCTACCTGGCTGTTAGGTGTGATTATTTTTTTCGATGACTATGCAAATACGCTGATTGTCGGAAATACCATGAGGCCTCTGACTGATAAAATTGGTATTTCCCGGGAAAAGCTTTCTTATATTGTGGATTCTACGGCCGCTCCTGTGGCGTCTATTGCGATCATATCTTCCTGGGTCGGGTTTCAGGTAGGTTTGATTGATCAGGCGTTTAATAATATCAATGTTCCGCATGATGCGTACATCACTTTTCTCAAATCAATTCCCTTTGCCAGCTATAGCGTACTGGCAATTATTTTCGTGTTTTTGGTGGGTTTTACTTTACGCGATTTTGGCCCAATGTATAAAGCCGAACATCGTTCTTTTCTGACAGGGAAAGTTCTGCGCGACGGTGCCCAGCCTATTGCTGATGACAAGTCGCTGGATATCATGCCCGAAGAGGGGATACCCTTACGTTGGTACAATGCTGCGATTCCCATTTTGATCGTTATCTTCGGGACAATGATAGGTTTGTATTACAGCGGCAGGGTGGCGCTCGGCGATCAAGCCGGGACGGCGCATCTGGGAGAAATTATCGGCAACGCTGACTCGTTCAGTGTTTTAATGTGGTCTTCATTCGCTGGTGCTTTTATGGCAATTTTGTTGGCAGTGGTGCAAAAGATTTTAACAATGAAAAAAGCGCTGGAAGCCTGGTTGAACGGCGTGAGAGCGATGGTGATCGCGATGATTATTTTGATTCTGGCATGGACAATTGGCGAAATTTGCGGTGAGCTGAAAACGGCAGATTATGTCATTGCCATGACCCGCGATTTGATTTCTCCCCACGTTTTACCGATGCTTACTTTTGTTGTAGCGGCATTCATCGGATTTGCCACCGGGACATCCTGGGCAACGATGGCGATTCTTGTACCAATTGTTGTTCCCATGGCTTTCAAACTATCAATAGACGCGCAATTGAGTGCTTCCCTGACAAATTCGATTTTATTGGGCACAATCGGAGCAGTTTTATCCGGATCGGTTTTCGGGGATCATTGTTCTCCGATTTCGGACACGACCATCATGTCGTCCATGACGTCTGCGGCGGATCACATCGATCACGTGCGCACGCAATTACCTTACGCTGTCACCGTGGGCGTGGTTGCGATTTTGGTGGGCTATCTGCCTGCCGGCTTCGGATTTCCGAGCGGACTTTCAATTGTCGCCGGCGCTTTGATTTTCCTGGCTATTTTGTTTACGTTGGGCAGGAGAATTGACAGCCGCGAT
>NATN01000096.1 GCA_002085355.1 Candidatus Zhuqueibacterota bacterium 4484_87
TACATTTTCTCTTGTATCGATGGCGAATTGACCGGATTCCCGACATGGTTAGTTGAGTTGGCTCAACATCGCGCTTCCGGTGAATGCGGCGGATCTCCGAAAATGGCGCGCGTTGCCGACATCAACGGCAATGGCTTAAAAGAAGCCATCTTCACAACCTGGAACAACGGCCAGCTTTCTATTTTCGAAGCCACAGCAGCAGACACCTATGATGAAACTGTCGTTTTCACTGATGCAACAATGACAGATGAAGTTATTTACAAAGGTCTGGGCGTTGCTGACGTTGACGGTAACGGTGACGATGAGTTGATTTTCAACTCTTACTGGAATGCGACAATTTACATGCTTAATTCCCCGGCAAATATCCATGACATTGACATTGCCAACCCGGATCATTACTCCTGGCTGCGTGATGATGCAGGCGGCAGCGGTCTGACCGGTGATGTCGGCGATGTGGATGGCGACGGAAATGCCGAATTCTACTTCACTTTGTACGCACGCGGTGCTGTCCGAAGCCTGGAATACAACGGTGGCGGTGCGGACATGATGGCACAATCCAGTTGGACAATGAAAGAGGTATTTGCTGACCGTGAGTATATTTACGGACCATATTTTGACAATGGCGTAATCACGCAAGTTCATGGTTCATTTGGAATCATGGTCCCGCATGCAGACCTGGATGGCGATGGAAATCAGGAAATTGTCACCTCCATGATTGAATCTCCGTATTCAAATTCCTGGCTGTATGTTTTTGAATACAACGGCGGAACCGGCGTTGTAGAACACAAATACCGCATCATTACTCCTAATGATTACAAACTGGCACAAAACTTCCCGAATCCGTTTAATCCAACGACGACAATTGAGTACACACTCCCGTTGGATAAAAACGTGACCATTCGCATTTACAACTTGCAGGGTCAGGAAGTAAGAACTCTGGTCGATGATAAATACCAGAGCGCCGGTAATCATCGCGTTATTTGGGACGCAACTGACAATTTCGGTCATCGCGTAGCTACAGGCAACTATATCTACAGCCTCGAAGTTGGCAACGTGAAAGTCACCAAGTTAATGACATTACTGAAATAGTTTTTCGCTTTTGCGATTTTCAAGCCCCTATTCGAAATTTCGGATGGGGGCTTTCTTTTTACTGTTATCATTTTCTCTGATACTAAACTCCGAAAATTTAATTTGTTAACAAAAACTTCAATTTAAAAACTCCCATATACTAAAATCATATTGCATTTTGCCAAATAATTTATTATATTAATGATAATAATTATCATTATTAATTAGAGATTTTTTCGATGAATGGTTCAACAAATATCGAAGCGAAATATCAGGCTTACCAACAGCAGCATAATTTGCGATCCTCGAAACGACGAGATTTTATTTTTAAACACATTTTGACCATCAGCGGCCATTTTACCATCGATCAGATTTATCAGCACATCGCGAAAATTGATCCTGACATCGGAATTGCGACCGTCTATCGCGCCATTAAGTTATTTGTCGATGCCAACATCCTGATAGAGCACCGATTTGGCGACAAAAAGGGGTTTTATGAAATAAACCAGGAAAATTTTCAGGAACATGGTCATTTGATTTGCCGGCAATGTGGCAAAATCGTGGAATATCCTATTCCGGAAATCAAAGAAATTCAGCAGAAAAAAGAAAGAGAATTCAATTTTAAAATAGATTCGTTCAAAGTGGAATTTTTTGGCATTTGTCGCGAATGCCTTGAAAAGCAAAAGAAATGATGCTAAACACAGTTTGGAGCGGAAGTTAATTCATGAAAAAAATTATCAATAAATTGCAACGGATTCGTCTGCAAAGAATAAACCGCAGACACGAAAACAGCCAGCAAATTCCGTTGCTATTGCTAATCGGAAATCCCAATGTTGGGAAATCGACGATTTTCAACCATTTGACCAACAAATATTCCATTACAGCCAACTATCTATTTACCACCCTGGAAGCTAACACTGATTTTATTAAAATTAAAGAGCAGAAATATGAAATAATTGACAGTCCTGGTATTTACAGCCTCGATAATCCGTCAGAAGAAGGCCAACAAACACGGAACTTACTTTTTAGCTCTCGGGAAAAAATCATAATTCAAATCATCGAAGCAAGTAAGTTGGAACAATCCCTGCAATTAACTGCCCAGCTTTTGGCACTAAAGACTCCCATGATTGTTGTGCTGAACATGACGGATGAATTAGTGAAACATGGTATTCGCGTTAATGCAAAAATTTTATCTGAACAGTTAAATGTGCCCGTTGTCGAAACGATCGCATCTGAAGGCAAAGGCATTGAAGATATCAGACGGAATATTCTTAACGTTCGCGCGCCGGAAAATGTTCTGCCATACCCCTGGATTATCAAACAATTCTATCAGGAGGCATATAGTCTGCTGCCCGCCGATGTTTCCGTCCCTCCGGCAATTTTTTCCCTGCTTGCCCTCGGCGACAGCTACGCTCGGCATTGGATCAGCAGTCACATTAGCAAAGAAGTGTCCGTCAAAATTGCAAATTTCCGAAATGAATTTCAAGAAAAACATGCTGTCAACCTTTCCATTATTTTGCTGAATGCCCGTCAGGTCTGGGCGCAAAAAGTGCTGGACAACGTCATTTCGCATCGGGATGAAATCACGAAATATGGCGTGCAAAAATTTGGTGAACTCTCCCGACATCCGATTTACGGCTGGTTCATTTTGGCAATTGTTATTATGACGACCTATCTCGTAGTGGGAAAATTTGGCGCCACAGTGCTGGTCGTTTATCTGGACAATTATATTTTTTCTCCGATCATCAGCTACGTGGGCAGTTTACCACTATCGCCTTTTTTGCATCGCTTTTTTGTCGGCGATTACGGCATTTTGACGCTGGGACTTCTAAACGCCATCGGGACAGTCCTGCCAATCATAGGACTTTTCTTCTTAGTGCTGAACATGCTGGAAGATACTGGCTATTTAACAAACCTGATTATTCTCACCAGTCGAGTTTTCAAAAAACTTGGTCTCACAGGGAAATCAATTTTACCGTTGGTACTTGGATTTGGCTGTAAAACAATGGCGACGCTCTCCACAAAAATACTTGACACAAAAAGAGAAAAATACATCGCAATTTTTCTCATAGGATTGGCTATTCCCTGTTCCAGCCAAATGAGTCTCAACATGGCAATCCTTTCCCGGGAGCCAGTCTTCGCATTCGTTTTAGTCACTCTCACATTGCTTCTCATTGAGTTAATTGCCGGGCTGTTGCTCAATAGACTTTTACCGAAGGGCAAGCAGTCCGATTTCATTATTGAAATTCCGCCTATTCGTATTCCGGACGCCAAATTAACATTGAAGAAAACTTACCACCGTACTTATTGGTTTTTAAAAGAAGCTGTTCCGCTCTTTTTGCTGGGATCATTAGTTCTTTTTATTCTGGATGAAACTGACATGCTTGTTCTTGTGGAAAAAGCGCTGAGCCCGATCGTTGTTGATTGGCTTCATCTGCCAATAAACTTCGCTGAGGCCATGGTTATGAGTTTAGCGCGTTCAGAAGCAGGAGCGGTAATTGTGATGGATTTTGCAGTAAAAGGAATTCTCAATGCCCGTCAGATCATTGTCGCCGTACTCGTGCTGACTCTCTTTATTCCTTGTATTTCCAACGTTTTAGCCATCATTAAAGAATTGAAATTAAAAGCGGCAATCATCATGATCTCGATCATCACGATTACTTCTTTTTTCATTGGTGGATTTGTCAATTTTTTGCTGACTTTTTTTCATTACGGAGGCTAATTTAAAATGCGTAAAAATCACTATAAACATCGGGAACAGCCGATTTCCGTTCGCCGCAGAAAAGAATTGGATGAATATCTGGAAATCCTATGGTATGTGAAGGAAAAAGAGGGCAAAATCGAGAAAGAATTGGTTAAAAAAATTGAATCCGACTGGGATCCTTCAATTGCTGAAGTGCTGCGGAGTCAGGGGTTAATCGAAGAGACTGATTCGGAGTTCCTTTTCACCGAAACTGGCTATAACCGGACGCGGCAGATTGTAAGGTCTCACCGTTTGGCAGAAAGATTGCTCACAGATGTTCTGAAAATGCCCATCGACAGCGCAGAGACTGGTGCCTGTGAATTTGAACATAATGTGGTGCCGGAAATTGTGGATGGTATCTGCACACTGTTAGGTCATCCCCGCGTCTGTCCGCATGGCTTACCGATCCCGGAGGGGGATTGCTGTCGCGAAGCCAGAAGACAAATGGAAACAGCGACGAAGAATTTGACCGAATTGAAGCCAGGTCAAAAAGCCAGCATCGTTTACATCAATACACAATCCAATGAACGGATGCACCAATTAACCAGGCTGGGCGTGAGGCCTGGTGCGACATTGCATCTTCATCAAATTTATCCGGCATTAGTCATTCGAATCGGTTCGCAGCAAATTGCCATTGACGAAAGAATTGCAAAAGATATTCAGGTATGGGTCAAAAACGGCGAAGATTAGTCCTTATAACCAAAAAAGCAACCTTCTATGGGGTTGCTTTTTTATTTGCATAAATTCAAGAAACTTTTTATTCTTCCGCGCCGGATTCTTCAACCGGTTCGGCTTCTTTTTTCTTTCCGGATTCTTTTTTGGTCTTCTGCTTTTTGCTCTTTTTGACGCCTTCGAAACCAACTAATTCGATAAAGGCAATTTCAGCGCCATCACCGGCTCGTTGCCCTAATTTTATAATGCGCGTATAACCGCCCTGCCTGCTCTCAAATGTGGGGGCTATTTCTTCAAAAAGCTCTTTGACCACAGCTTTATCTTTCACTGTTCTCAAAACATGGCGGCGAGCAGCCAGAGTTCCTTTTTTTGCGAAAGTAATCAAACGTTCCGCGACAGGCCTCAGTGCTTTTGCTTTAGGAGCAGTTGTTTTGATTTTTTTATGCATGAATAACTGCGTCGCCAAATTGGACATTAATGCTTTTCTATGGCTCGCTGTACGATTAAGTTTATTGAATGCTTTGCGATGTCTCATAAGATCAATCCTTCAATCAATAATTATCTGACTTTAAGTATTTATCAACATCCATCCCGAAATGCAAACCTTTTTCTTCCAGAATTTTTGATAATTCTGTCAGTGATTTCCGTCCGAAATTTCTGAATTTCAACATTTCCTGTTCATCCCTGCGCACCAGATCACCGATGGTTTTGATGTTTGCTGCCATCAAACAATTATGAGATCTGACGGACAATTCCAGTTCATCAACGCTCATTCTCAGTAATTTCCGAATTCGAACAACTTCTTCATCGATATCCGGTTCTTCTTCCGGTTCCTGTTCAATATCGAAATTGATGAACAACTGGATATGATCCTTCAAAATTTTCCCGGCGTAAGTCAGCGCATCATCAGGCGTGATGCTTCCGTCGGTATGCACTTCCATAATCAGCCGTTCGTAATCGACTTTTTGACCGACGCGGGTGTTTTCCACCACATAGCTCGCCTTTGTCACCGGCGAAAAAATAGCATCGATGGGGATCGTGCCAATAGGCTGATCCGGGAACTTATTTTCTTCTGCTGGCACATAGCCTTTGCCTCTGCCGATCCGCAATTCTATTCGAAAATCGGCGTCGTCGTTCAATGTCGCAATGTGCAAATCAGGATTCAGAATTTCAAAATCGGTAGTTCCATTTGCAATATCTCCGGCAGTGAACTCTTTTGGACCTTTGAGTTCAAGAACGACCTTATCAGGCCTTTTGTTTATCAGTTTAATCCTGACCTGCTTTAAATTTAGAATCATCTCGGTAACATCTTCCACCATGCCGGGGATTGTCGAGAATTCATGCAGCACATTGTCCACACGAATCGACGTAATCGCAGCGCCCGGCAGCGAAGACAGCAGCACGCGACGCAGAGAATTTCCCAACGTCGTGCCAAATCCACGCTCTAACGGCTGAACGACAAATTTACCGTAGCGATTAGTGTATGTTGATTCATCTAACTCGATGCTTTCAGGCATTTTAAAATTTAGCCAATTCATATCACGCAAACTCCTCAAAAATTGAGGTTTCAAGTTACTCTATTTAGTACAAAAATTGATTATTTCGAATACAGTTCAACGATCAATGATTCGTTGATCTCATCCGGAATATCCTCGCGGTTCGGAGCATTCACAAATGTGCCTGTCAAACTTGCCTTGTCCAGACTCAACCATGAATACATCCGATCGTCTTTCACGCGTCTGAGCGAATTGTGAATGACTTTCATTTTTTTGCTTTTGTCGCGAACCTGGACAATATCCCCGGGTTTCAAAACATAAGAGGGAATATCGACCGGTCGATCGTTCACCATAAAATGGCGATGCAAAACAAGCTGCCGCGCTGTTTTTCGGGAAGGAGCAAAACCCAGACGATAAACAACATTATCCAGTCTGCTTTCCAGCAATTTCAACAAATTCTCGCCGGTGATGCCTTTCATTCTGTCCGCTTTTGCAAAATAGTTTCGGAATTGAGCTTCCAAAATGCCGTAAATACGACGGACTTTCTGTTTTTCCCGAAGCTGAATACCATACTCAGACTGTTTGAACCGTCTCGAACGACCATGCTGTCCGGGAGCGTACCCTTTTTTGTCAAAGGGGCATTTATTGGAATGACATTTGATGCCCTTCAAGAACAGCTTCTGGCCTTCTCTGCGACATAACTTACAATCAGGTCCTGTATATCTTGCCATTAATAACCTTCTCCAAGCTTAATTATTTAAAATTTTTAGTTCCACTTATACCCGTCGTCTCTTTGGTGGACGACATCCGTTATGCGGTATCGGGGTAACATCTTTGATTGCCGTTATTTCCAAACCCGCTGCTTGAATCGCTCTCACGGCAGCTTCGCGTCCAGCGCCAGGTCCTTTGACCAAAACTTCAACTCGGCGCAGGCCCAGATCCATTGCCTCTTTCACAGCAGCTTCAGCAGCAAGCTGAGCCGCAAACGGCGTACTTTTACGAGAGCCTTTAAAACCAGCGCTTCCCGCTGTCGCCCAGGAAATTACATTACCATAGTTGTCCGTTAACGTTACAATCGTATTGTTAAAAGTGGCTTTAATGTGCGCAACGCCATTCGCTTCAACGCGTTCACGCTTCTTTGTTCTTTTTCCTTTAGGACCAGCCAACATTTACCTCCAACACTAAAATAAAATGCTTTTAAAAATTAATTACCTTGATTTCTTTTTGGCGCCAACTGCTCTGCGTTTGCCAGTACGCGTTCTGGCATTCGTATGCGTCCGCTGGCCACGAACAGGCAAACCGCGACGGTGACGCAACCCACGATAACATCCAATATCCATCAACCGCTTAATATTCATCGACACTTCTGTCCGTAAAGCGCCCTCTATTTTATAATCACCCAGCACATTTCGGATTTTTCCAATATCTTCGTTGGTCAAATCTTTTACTCGCGTATCGGGATTGATCTGCGCTTTGGTGATAACTTCCTTCGCCAATGTTCTCCCAATGCCGTAAATATACGTGAGTGCGATTTCGATTCGCTTATCGTTAGGTAAATCTACTCCTGAAATACGAGCCAAAACAGCCTCCTAAAAAATTATTATTAACCCTGTACCTGTTTATGACGCGGATTTTTGCAAATCACTCTGACTTTACCGCGTCTTTTGATCACTTTGCAATTATCACAGATTTTTTTTACAGAAGATCTCACCTTCATGACTTCACCATCCGCTTTCTTTTATCAATTGTTAATTTTTTATTTATATCGATACGTAATTCTTCCACGCGTCAAATCGTACGGCGAAAGTTCAACCGTCACCTTATCACCCGGCAAAATTTTGATAAAATGCATTCTCATTTTCCCGGAAATGTGCGCCAGCACCTGATGACCATTTTCCAACTCCACCTTAAAAGAAGCATTGGGCAATGTTTCTACAATTGTCCCGTCAACTTTTATCGCTTCTTCTTTTGGCATACTAAAACTCCCTGGTTTGTTATCTTCCCAGTGTTAAAATCTCATTGCCATCTTCTGTAATGGCAATGGTGTGCTCAAAATGAGCAGACGGCGACCCGTCAGCCGTGCGTACCGTCCAGTTATCATCTTCAAAGACGACTTCATAATCGCCCATATTCACCATTGGTTCAATGGCTAAAACCATTCCTGCTTTCAATCTCGGTCCGTGTCCCGGCTTGCCGTAATTTGGTACTTGGGGGTCTTCGTGCAGGTCTCTGCCGATGCCGTGTCCCACAAGCTCACGAACCACTGAATATCCTGCTTCCTCAACTACCGACTGAACCGCGTACGAAATGTCGGACAACCTGTTTCCTGCGATAGCGGCTCTTATTCCATTTTCCAGCGACGCTTCCGTCACTTCCATTAATCTTTTTTTCTCTGCGGAGATTTCTCCTACAGCATAAGTCTTCGCTGCATCTGAAAAATATTTATTCAGCTCAACGCCGATATCTATCCCTACAATCTGTCCAACTTCCAGCGTTCTGCTTCGATCTATCACCTCGGTGCGTATGCCGGGTTCAACTAAACTGTCAACAATCTTGAAAGTTTCGATCAAAATATCCGCGCTTTTACGCATCAGGTCAATTTCACGTTCCGTCTTCAGAATAATCATTTATTATTTTCTAAAAATTCAACAAGTTTGTTCTGTATATCTTCTATCGTTCCATCTGCATCAATTTTTCTTAATTTTCCCCGGCTCTGGTAAAATTCGATCAACGGACTGGTTTGTTCAGCGTAAACGCGCAGCCTGTTTCGCACCGTCTCTTCTGTATCATCTGATCGCTGAATTATTTCTCCTCCGCACTTTTCACAGCGCATGTCTGGAGGCGGTGGATTTGTAATCAGATTGTAATCCTTCCCGCATTTGGAACAAACGCGCCGGCTGGACAGCCGTTTTACAATTACTTCCTCCGGCAAATCAAAGCCAATCACGTGATCCAGAATGAGATGATTTTTTTCAAATAACTTTTCCAGGGCTTCTGCTTGTTTCACTGTTCTGGGGAAGCCATCCAAAATAAAACCATTTGTGCAATCATCAGCATCAAGCCTTTCACGAATGATACCAATCATTACATCATCAGGAACCAATTCACCTTTATCAATGAACGATTTTGCTTTTTTTCCCAGTTCAGTCTGTTCCTGGATTGCTGCTCGCAAAATATCACCGGTGGAAATAGTCGGGATATTATATTTTTTCGCTAACAGTTTGCCCTGAGTACCTTTTCCTGTGCCCGGGGCTCCGACTAAAATTAAGATCATTAAAACCTCAGCACACTGATTTTCTGATCAGTTAAAATCGCCGGCGTCCTTTTAATTTTCCGGCCTTCAAAAATCCGTCGTAATGACGCATCAATAGATGAGATTCGATCTGCTGAACAGTATCTAACGCCACACCGACAACAATCAAAAGCGAAGTTCCGCCGAAAAATGTGGCAAAAGTAAATGATACGTTCGTGAACTTAATCAAGAAATACGGAAAAATCGCCACAAGCGCCAGGAAAACTGATCCGGGCAAGGTAATTCGCGTCAAAATATTATCAATGAATTCAGCAGTTCTTTTTCCCGGGCGAACGCCAGGAATAAAACCGCCTTGTTTCTTCATGTTATCGGCAACATCCACCGGATTGAATGCTATGGCTGTATAAAAGTAGGTAAAAAACACAATCATCACGCCATAAACAATCCAATAGACAACCGATGTATATGAAAAATAGCCAGAAATTACTCCGACAAAGTCACTGTCAGGAAAAAATGTCCGGATCGTATTGGGAATGAACATGATAGACTGAGCAAAAATGATCGGCATAACGCCCGCCGTGTTCACACGGAGCGGGATATGCGTGCTCTGACCACCGTAAATCTTTCTTCCCACAACTCGTTTCGCATACTGGACCGGGATTTTTCTCGTTCCCTGCGTCAGCAGCACAACGGCGGCGATCGTCAGAATCATTAAACCAAACAGGAACACTTCCATCAACAATGCCCTGTTGCCGCCGATCAACTGTGTAACTTCAGTGCCGAGCGCATTAGGAAATCTGGCAATAATACCAATGAAAATAATGAGAGAGATACCGTTTCCGATACCGCGTTCAGTGATCTGCTCACCCAGCCACATGATCAAAATACAGCCACTGGTCATAGTAATGACAGTAAATATTTTGAACATCAAACCGGGATTTGGCACGACCACCTGACCGTTTACCGGCTGAATACTCTGCAAAAACACAGCTAAACCGTAAGCTTGCAAAGCACTGATAAGCACGGTTCCATAGCGAGTGTATTGGGTAATTTTTTTCCGGCCTTCCTCACCTTCTTTTTGCAGTTTTTGAAAATAAGGAACAACGGCTCCCAACAACTGCAAAATAATTGAGGCTGAAATATAGGGCATGATTCCCAGCGCAAACACAGTAGCTTGTTTCAAGGCACCACCGGCGAACATATCGTAAAGGCTAAAAATGCCGCCGCCACCCATATTCTGGAAAAATTGAAAAAGGACTCTTCCGTTAATTCCTGGCACTGGAATATGCCCGCCAACACGATAAATGATCAGAATAAACAGCGTAAAAAGAATCCGTTTTTTCAAATCAGGAATGCGAAAAATACTCTGCAGACTTTTAATCATAGAACAGAAATCCTCCCCTGGGCTGCCTCAATCTTCTCTTTGGCGGATTTGCTGAAAGCATGAGCCGCAATTTCAATTTGACGATCGATTTCACCAACACCAAGAATTTTCACGGGTTGATTTTTCTTACGAATCAGACGTCGCTCGAAAAGAACCTGCGGATCAATTTTTTCAATATCTTTAATGCGTTCCAGATCTTTCAAATTGACGACCTGATACTCAACGCGAAAGCGATTGAAAAAACCCCGCTTGGGCATGCGACGTTGCAATGGTGTCTGACCGCCCTCAAATCCTGTTTTGGATTTGAAACCGGAGCGAGATCGCGCCCCTTTGTGTCCTTTGCCGGCAGTGCACCCTTGTCCGGAGGCTTCTCCCCGGCCGATTCTTTTTCTCTTCTTCCGAGAACCCGGCGCATAAGTCAACGTACCTAAATTCATATATGCCTCAATTTTTTATTTTACTTCTTCTACAGTTACCAGATGACTTACTTTATTTATCATTCCTCGAATTTGAGGAGTATCTGTGTGTTCCACAGTGTGATGTAACTTCCGCAAACCAAGAGCGCGCACAGTTGCTTTCTGTCTAAAATGATAGCCAATCGGGCTCTTTGTCAACGTTATTCTAATTTTTTTCTTCTTCTCAGCCATTTTAATAACTCAACTTATTAAGTTCTATCGCCAAACGAATTAAGATAACGGTTTATTAAAAACTTCATTAAATCGAATCCCGCGCTTCTTTGCGACGGCACTCACATCGAGCAAATCAACTAATGCCTGCATCGTCGCTTTCACGACATTGTGGGGATTTGCCGACCCGATAGACTTTGTCAAAATATCCTGAACACCAACAGCTTCCATGACCGCACGCACTGGGCCTCCGGCAATTACTCCGGTTCCGGCAGATGCGGGTTTCAAAAACACTTTTGCCGCGCCATATTTCGCTGTGATCTGATGCGGGATTGTTCCCTTAATCAGGGGAACATGGACCAAATTTTTCTTGGCGTTTTCCGAGCCTTTGGTGATTGCTTCGGTCACTTCATTGGCTTTTCCCAAGCCAACTCCGACATGGCCATTGCCATCGCCGACGACCACAATCGCATTGAAGCTAAAATTTCGGCCACCCTTGACAACTTTAGCGACTCGATTTATATGGACGACTTTTTCTTTTAAATCCAGTTCATTTGGATTAATACGTTCAACCTTTCGTCTCACTGCCTAAATCTCCAATTTTGGTTAAAATTTCAAACCGCCTTCTCGAGCGCCATCGGCTACAGCTTTTATTCTGCCGTGATAGATATAACCATTGCGGTCAAAAACAACTTCTTCTAACTTCATCGCTTTGGCTTTTTTTGCGATGCCTTTGCCGACGATGCGCGCCGCGTCTATCTTGTTGCCTGCTTTTTTGATTTCTGCCTGCAGGTCCTTTGTCAAGCTGGACACGCCCGTCAAAGTTTTCTGATTGACATCGTCAATCAATTGTGCGTAAATATGCCGTGCGCTGCGAAAAACAACCAAACGCGGTCGTTCCGGAGTGCCGGCTATTTTTTGGCGGATATGTCTTTTCCGTCGCAAGCGTGCCGCTTCGTTTGGATTTTTTATCTTTTTCATAGATACTTCATTCCCTAAATTTTACTTTCACACATTACGCCGCTGATTTGCCAACTTTTCTTCTTACGTATTCGCCTTCATAGCGAATTCCTTTGCCCTTGTACGGTTCCGGCGGACGGAATGACCGAATTTTTGCGGCGACCTGTCCGACCAATTGCTTTTCAATACCGCTCACGGAAAATTTCGTGGGAGTTTCCACTTTAATCTCGATACCTTCCGGCGGTTTAAACAAAATCGGATGCGCAAATCCCAGACTCAATTGCAAATTCCTGCCCTTCAACTCCGCACGGTAACCAACGCCGACAATTTCCAGCCTTTTGGTGAAACCCACAGTCACGCCAATGACCATGTTGCTGATCAGCGAGCGATACAAGCCGTGCAATGAGCGGAAAATTCGACTATCATTGGGGCGAACTACCTCAATTTGTCTTTTTTCTGCATCATATTTAACAGCAATGTCCGGATGAACCTCGGTCTGGAGCACTTTATCACCCTTGGAAACTTTCACGAGATTCTGGTCGATTTCCACAGATACTCCGTCTGGGACATCAATAGGTTTTTTGCCAACTCGAGACAATTTTATACTCCTTTATCATTTTACCAAACGTAACACAATACTTCGCCGCCCACTTTAAATTCACGGGCTTCACGATCTGTGACAATTCCTTTGGAAGTGGACAAAATCGCGATTCCCAAATTATTCAACACTCTGGGAATTTCCGTCGATTTAACATAGTGGCGCAAACCCGGTTTACTCACTCGTTTGATCGAATGAATAACCGTATTATCGTCTTCATCGTATTTCAAGTAGATACGAATTAATCCTTGCTTTCCATCATCGATAACGATATAATTTTTGATGTAGCGATATTCCAAGAGAATCTTTGTAATTTCTTCTTTTACCCGCGAAAAAGGAATATCGACTTTTTTATGTTTAGCCTTGATCGCATTACGGACCCTTGTTAAGTAATCAGCTATGGGATCTGTCATAGACATGAAAATTTCTCCGTTAATTTAAATTTATGCTACCAACTTGCCTTGACCACGCCAGGAATCTGTCCCTGATGGGCTAACTCCCGAAAACAGATGCGGCATAGCCCAAATTTTCGATAATAAGCGCGAGGTCTGCCACAACGCGTACAGCGATTGTATTTTCGAACTTTGTATTTGGGTTCTTTTTTGGCTTTTACTATGAGTGCTTTCTTTGCCAAGGTCGCTATCTCCTTAATTATTCTATTGAATTATGCTTCTGTTATACTTCGCTTTCCTGTTCCCGCTTCATAAAAGGCATTCCGAATCCCTTTAACAGCTCGACTGCTTCTTCGTCGCTTTTTGCTGAAGTCACAAAGGTGATATTCATGCCGCGAATTTTATCGATTTTATCATAATCGATCTCCGGGAAAACAATTTGTTCCTTCAAGCCAATATTGTAATTTCCGCGGCCATCCAGAGACTTATCCGGCAATCCACGAAAATCGCGCACGCGAGGAATGGCAATATTGATCAAGCGATCGAGAAATTCGTACATGCGCCAGCCCCGCAAAGTCACAAAGCAGCCGATGGGCATGCCGGCGCGCAATTTAAAATTTGAAATTGCCTTTTTCGAGCGGGTCACTTTTGGATGTTGACCGGTGATCACTTCTAAATCTTCCATGGCAGCATCCAGGGCTTTGGCATTTTCAATAGCCTCGCCTACGCCCATATTCACCACGATCTTTTCCAATTTTGGCACTTGCATGATATTTTTATATTTGAATCTCTTATGCAAGTCAGGAATAATCTCTTCGCGATATTTTTTTAATAATCTGGGAAAATACTCCATTTTCAATCTGCCTCATAAATTAAAAAGGTTAAGCTGTTTTCGAGACAATCATTTCACCACATTGTTTGCAATAGCGAATACGCGATATTTTATTTGTCGTCTCATCTTTTACTTCTTTCATTCCAGTTTTGGTCAACTTGCCGCATTTCGGACAGATTACCATCGCATTGGACGCATGAATTGGCGCCTCTTTTTCGATGATACCGCCCTGAGGCAGTTTCTGATTTGGTCGCGTATGTCTTTTTATAAAATTGACACCTTCCACAATGATGCGGTTGGACTCAGGGAAAACTTTCAGTACTCTTCCCTGTCTGCCTTTGTCATCACCGGAAATGATTTTAACCATGTCATCTTTTTTGATATGCATAACTGCTCCATTCCATTTTATAACACTTCGGGTGCCAGAGACACGATTTTCATAAATTGATGCTCCCGCAACTCACGAGCGACAGGCCCAAAGATACGTGTGCCTTTTGGCTCCTTTTGGTCGTTAATCAATACCGCTGCGTTTTCATCAAACCGGATATAAGATCCGTCTTTTCGGCCGATCTCTTTCTTGGTGCGAACGATCACTGCTTTGCTTTTATCGCCTTTCTTCACTGCGCCGCCTGGCAAAGCGGACTTTACAGAAACGACAATAATATCGCCCACAGAAGCGTATTTCTTCTTGGACCCACCTAAAATGCGAATGCACATCACTTTTTTCGCACCAGTGTTATCTGCCACATTTAACCGACTATATTCCTGTATCATGGCTCGTACAGTACTCCTTAATTTCCAATATCAGGGTTAAGTTACCACTCTTATTTAGCTTTTTCAACGATCTTCACTAGACGCCAGCGTTTTCTTCGACTCAGCGGACGCGTCTCCATGATAGATACCACATCGCCAACACGGCTCTCATTTTTCTCATCGTGAGCCATGAATTTGCTGCTTTTTTTCACAAACTTTTTATAAAGCGGGTGCCGAACATAATGCTCCACTTTAATAACTCGTGTTTTATCCATCTTATCGCTGACAACCTGTCCGATGATAGATCTTCGCAATCCTCGTTTTGCCATAATTTTTAATACTCCGAATTTCTATTTTTAACCACGAGGCTCTCTAATGCCCTTTTCATATTCTTTCAGCACCGTCTTAATCCGCGCTATATCCTTGCGCACCATGCGCAATCTGAGCGGATTGTCCAACTGATGAGTTGCGTGCTGAAAACGAAGATTTTGCATTTCTTCCAGCAAATCTTCCAATTTATTTTGCAACTCCTTTTGTGTCATTTCCAG
>NATN01000097.1 GCA_002085355.1 Candidatus Zhuqueibacterota bacterium 4484_87
ATATTTAGGATTGTACGCTTTACAGCATCGCGGCCAGGAAAGTTCGGGAATTGTCTCTAATGACAACGGCGCATTTTACAAACATATCAATTTAGGCTTGGTTGCCGATGTTTTTTCTGACAAATCAAATCTGGAAAAATTAAAGGGTAATATTGCCATCGGCCACAATCGCTATTCCACCACGGGAACGACAAAACTGGTGAACGCTCAGCCGCTGGTGGTGAGCTCCAAATATGGGCCCATGGCAATTTCGCACAATGGGAATTTTGTGAATTCCCGCTCTTTGCGAGAGGAATTGGAAGAGCAGGGCGCGATATTTCAGACAACCACGGATACGGAAATTGTACTTCATTTGGCCGCCCGTTCAAAAAAGCGGACAATGGTGGAAAAATTCATCGACTCTCTGGATAGAATTGAGGGCGCGTTTTCTCTGGCAATCTTGACTCAGGATATGCTCCTCGCAGTGCGCGACCCCTGGGGATTCAGACCTTTGTGCATCGGCAAGAAGGATGACGCCTATTTTGTTGCTTCGGAATCATGTGCTTTAGATATCGTTGACGCAGAATATGTCCGGGAAATTGATCCCGGTGAAATGGTTGTTTTTAGTCAAAAGGGAATGACTTCTTATTTTTTAAATCATAAAGTTGAAAATACAGCGTGTATTTTTGAATATATTTATTTTTCCAGACCGGACAGTCGGATTTTTGGCGAGAAGGTGGATAAGGCGCGCCGGAAACTGGGAAAAATTTTGGCCCGGGAAGCGCCGGTTGAAGCAGACAGAATAATTTCAGTGCCCGATTCCAGCAATACTGCTGCGCTGGGCTATGCTCAGGAAAGCGGCATCCGGTTTGAGATTGGGCTCATTCGAAATCATTACATTGGCAGAACGTTTATTCATCCGGTGCAATCAATGCGGGATTTTAATGTGCGTATCAAATTTAATCCGGTAAAAGGGGTGCTGAAAGATAAGCGGATAGTTATTGTGGAAGATTCCATTGTTCGTGGTACGACTTTGCGCCATTTGGTGCGCATGGTGAGAAATGCTGGCGCTAAAGAAATTCACATTCGTGTGACGTCACCGCCGATTTTGCATCCCTGTTATTATGGAATGGATTTTCCGACAACGGAAGAATTGATTGCCTCAGAAATGTCCATTGAAGAGATTCGGGATTATCTGGAGGCGGATTCATTACACTACTTATCCATTGAAGGACTGCTGGAAGCGGTGCCCTGCAAAGACTGCGGTTACTGTACTGCATGTTTCACCGGAGATTATCCCATTTCGCCGGATAAACATGCATTAAAAGGTCAACTCGAAAACGGAATAATGGATGATTAGTCCCAGTGAAAATAAATTACTGCGGTATTTGGATTATTTTTTCATCATGAGGCCCACATTATTTTTCCCTTTGTGGACGTTTTTTTTAGCGGGATATTATGGCGCCAATCGGGCAAATC
The DNA here is from genome assembly GCA_002085355.1 of Candidatus Zhuqueibacterota bacterium 4484_87. GTDB lineage: Bacteria > Zhuqueibacterota > Zhuqueibacteria > Thermofontimicrobiales > Thermofontimicrobiaceae > 4484-87. The sequence goes on from NATN01000097.1 coordinate 1,459, forward strand.
CCGAAAATATCCAAAATATACCGGTTGTTCCAATGATTTTATTGACGCTACTAATGGGCTCAATGTACATTATCAATCAAATCGTTGACGAGGAAACAGATGCTAAAAACGACAAACTCTTTTTCATCGCCAAAGGGATTATAAGCAGAGCAGAAGCTACAATACAATCCGCAGTATTGCTTTTTGCTACACTTGGCGTTGCCTTTATTATAAGCATAAAGTTAGGAATAATTTTTCTCGTCATTGCTTTTTTTACAGGGTACTTGTACAGCATAAAGCCGTTCAGTTGGAAAAACAAACCGTTGCTGAGCATAATAACAAATTTTGGCGGCGGCTGGTCCATCGTTGCATGCGGATGGTTGGCGTCGGGATTCTTTGACTGGCAATTTGCGCTGTACGCATTGCCGTTTGCTGTCGCGATCATCGCAGTGTTTTTACTCACAACAATTCCCGATATTCCAGGAGATGCGGATGTCGGGAAAATTACTTTTGGCGTGAGATATGGCATAAAAAAGACGACGTTTTGGGCGCTTGTTTTTGAGGTAGCCAGCGCTGTAATTGCTTTTTTTCTCAAAGAATGGATTTTATTCGTGCCGGCAATGCTGGCGATGCCTTTATTTGTCGTGGCTGCCTGGAAAAAAGACAATGCTTCGATTGGCCGGGCAATAAAATTTACAGTTCTTTTTGCCTCGCTCGCTGTTGGTTGGGTGTATCCGCTTTATGTGCTTTTGCTGGCAGCGAATTATTTTTTTTCCAAATGGTATTATCGAAAGAGATTTGGACTGGAATATCCAAAATTTGCAGCGTAATTTCAGGAGAGAGAAATGGTTCAAGTGAAACAAGATGTGTGCGATTTTTGCGGAACGTGCGTTTCTGTTTGCCCCGTGGATGCGATTGAGCTGCTGGAAGCAGTTCTTATCATCGATCAGGAGAAATGCATAGATTGCATGAAGTGCGTCATTGTGTGTCCGCTGCGCGCGTTGGAGGGGACGAAATGAAAGAAATGTACGATATTATTGTTGTTGGCGCCGGGCCTGCCGGTTCCACAGCGGCGCGGGTCGCGGCTGAAAATGGCGCATCTGTTTTGATGCTGGAGAAAGATCGCGAGGTTGGTATTCCTGTTCGCTGTGCAGAAGCTGTGGGCGAAATTGGCATGAACCGAATTGTGAAACTTCGCCCGGAATGGATTGCCAATCGCATTGAAGGCGTGAGAATCATTGCGCCGGATGGAACACGTATAAATGTGCAGCATGATGAAATCGGTTTTGTTTTAGATAGAAAAAAATTTGATTCGGACCTTGCCCGAATGGCGGCAGAAAAGGGCGTTGAACTTTTGACCAAAGCTTATGTTTTTGATTTGATCAAAGAGAAAGGTTTTGTATCAGGTGTCAAGTTTCGCTATTTAGGTGAAGAACTTTCTGTGCGGGCAAAAATTGTCATTGGCGCTGACGGCGTGGAGTCACGCGTAGGCCGCTGGGCGGGTTTGAAGACACATTTGAATCTGCAGGATATAGAAACCTGCGTGCAAATGACGATTACAAATATCCCGCTGGAAAAAAATTATTGTGATTTCTATTTCGGGAGTGATGTTGCTCCAGGCGGTTATTTATGGGTATTTCCCAAAAATGAAAATACAGCCAATGTCGGTCTGGGACTTTCCGGCGTGGAAGCAAAGGACAAGTCGCCGATTGAATATCTCAAGAAATTTGTTGAAAAACATTTTCCTGAAGGGGCTGTGCTGACTACTGTCGCGGGCGGTGTGCCTTGCGCTCCGTTGATGGAGAAAATGGTGGGTAACGGTATCATGCTCGTCGGCGATGCCGCCCATCAGGCGTTTCCCATCACTGGCGGAGGTATTTACACGGGAATGTTAGCCGCCAAAATAGCCGGAGAAGTAGCAGCGGAGGCGCTGAAGTCTGGCGATTGGAGCGAAGAAGCGCTGGCGCGATATCAGAAGTTGTGGGAAAAAGAGGGCGGTAAAGACCACATGCGAGCGTATCGGCTAAAGGATCCTCTGTTCAAATTAACGGACGAAGATTTGAACAAAACAGCGGCGGCAGTGGTGAAAAAACCAAAGGCGAAGCACACGATCGTTACCATTTTTAAAACAGCCCTGTTTAAACAGCCGAAATTGATTGCGGTCGTGCTGAAATTGTTTTTGCGGCAGTAATTTTTAGTTAGTCTGCCGGAAGCTCTGAATTAACTTTGGGAGGAAACAATGAAAAGAAATAGAACAGTAATTTTGTTGATAATCGTCCTTGTTTTTGCTGTTGCGATATCCGCTATTGCTCAGACACCAAAGCAGATCAAGCGGTCAGATCAACTGACAAAGAAGGCAATATCGCTTTATCAGAAGAAAAAATATGACGAAGCAAAGAAAAATTTGCTGACAGCAGTGCGTCTCAATCCCAAAAATGTCAAGGCGAACGAGATGTTATCGCTTTTATATTACATCGAACGGGATTTTACCGCTGCAAAACGACATGCACATCAGGCAATAGCCGTTAACAATAAATCCGCAGCCGGATATTATGTTTTGGGAATGATAAATTATCAAAGGAAAGAGAATGAACAAGCGCGTTTGAATTTGACGCAGGCGTTAAAATACCTGCACAATCCGGATCGCAGAAAAAAAGCGGAGCACGCGCTCAATAATTTGAAGTCAAAGTTTAGCGACGTCAGGGCCAAAAAACCGCTCCGCAAAAAAATTAAACAGGGTTTGAAATTGTCAGATGAGATACCGGTAACGGAGAATACGTACTATCAACCTTACGTAGCAGTTTTTTCGTTTGAGGAAACTAATGATCAGGCACAGACTTTGGGAAAGACAGTCTCCGAGATGCTGATTACAGCATTGATTCAAAAACAGAAGTTTACTGTGATGGAGCGGACTCAGTTGGAAAAAGTCTTACAAGAACAATCGCTCGCTCAATCGGGTGCCATTGATACGGAGACTGCGTTAAAAGTCGGAAAACTGGCGGGATTGCAGGCTGTAATTTTGGGAAGCGTCAGTCGGCTGAATAGAAGCATCGAAGCAGACGCCAGACTGATCGACGTGGAAACCGGAAAAGCATTGGGCGCAGCAAACGGAAAAGTGAACGATGTTGAGAAAGTGCGCGATCTGGCTAACCGCCTCGCTGATGAATTGGGAAAAATGGCGTCGCTGATTCAGCCCCAGATTGAATCTTCAGATTCATCAGCGACAGGGATGCAAAAGTAATCAGTTTTGAAACAGGAAACAGGGATGATTGGAAAACTAAAACATAAATTGACAAAAACCAGAGAAGGATGGCTGGGGAAAGTAACTGCTGTGGTCAAATCCCAGCCCGACATCGATGAAGATTTTTTTGATTCATTGGAAGAAGTGTTGATTGCCGGAGATTTAGGCGTAAATTTTGTAATGGATTTGATGGATAATGTGCGCGCAACAGTCGAAGAATTGGGCATCAAAAAGTCGGAAAATATTTTGCGTATTCTGAAGACAGGAATGTTGCGGGCGCTCACACAGGATTTACAGGCAAATGACAATGTTGCTGCTGGCGAGAAAAAACCCCTTGTGATCATGGTTGTCGGCGTGAATGGTACTGGTAAAACAACTACCATCGGAAAATTAGCGGCACTTTTCAAAGAGGAGGAGAAAAAAGTTTTGCTGGCAGCCGCGGATACGTTTCGCGCTGCGGCATCCGATCAATTGGAAATTTGGGCAGATCGGGCAAGTGTGGATATTATCCGCAACCAGCCCGGCGCGGATCCGGCATCCGTGGCTTTTGACGCACTGCAAGCCGCCGTCAGCCGTGGCGTGGATGTGCTTATCGTTGATACAGCCGGCAGGTTACACACAAAATCCAATTTGATGGAAGAGTTGAAAAAAATACGTCGCGTTTTGGGAAAACTGATTCCGGACGCACCTCACGAAACGTTGCTCATTATGGATGCGACGACCGGACAAAACGGATTGAGTCAAGCCAAGCAATTCACTGAGGCAGTGGGCGTGACTGGTATTGTACTAACAAAGCTGGACGGGACTGCCAAAGGCGGAATCGTTTTTTCCATAACGAAAGAATTAGGAATTCCGGTGAAATACATCGGTCTCGGCGAAAAAATCGATGATCTGGAAGTTTTTAATCCGGATGAATTTGTAGAGGCGCTTTTTCAATGAAAATAAATGTCATCACCCTGGGCTGTCCCAAAAATGTCGTTGATTCCGAAGTGTTGCGAGCGCAAATCAACGGCGAAAAAATTCAATTTATCGATGATGCTGAAAATGCGGATACGATTATCATCAATACATGTGCTTTTATTCTGCCTGCTCGCGAGGAAGCGATTGATACCATTTTGGAAGCGGTGGAATTGAAGAAATCGGGACAGGTGAAAAATGTTTTTGTCACTGGTTGCCTGCCGCAAATGAGTATTGTAGAGCTGGAAAAAGAAATCCCCGAAGTGGACGGATTTTTTCCGGAAAGGGACTTCACAATTGTCGGAAAACGCATCGCTGATTTTTTGCACGTCAAAAAAAAATCACCCGGACTATCGCGCAATCTGGAGACACCGTCTCATTACGCCTATTTGAAAATTTCCGACGGTTGCGATAATCGCTGCCGCTATTGCACCATTCCGCTGATTAAAGGCAGACATCGCAGTCAGCCGGCTGAAAAGTTACTTGGCGAAGCGGAGGAATTGGTGGACCATGGCGTGCGTGAATTGATTTTAGTGGCGCAGGATACGACTTACTATGGCAGAGATTGGGGCGAAAAAAATGGTCTTGTGAACTTGATTCGCTCGCTGGCAAAAATTAATGATTTGAAATGGATTCGATTGCTGTACGCTCATCCGGCGCATGTAACTGACGAGCTGATTCAGCTTTTTCAGCAAGAGGAAAAATTATGTCGTTACGTGGATTTGCCGATCCAGCACATATCAGATCCTGTTTTGAAATCAATGGGCAGACCCTCTTCTTCGACCGACATCCGCGCAAAAATTGAACAGTTCAGAGAATCCGTACCGGAAATGGCAATTCGCACGACAGTGATGGTCGGCTATCCGGGTGAGTCTGATGAAGATTTTGCAGTCTTAAGAAATTTCATCAAAGAAATTCAATTCGACAGACTCGGCGCTTTCAAATTTATTCCTGAAGATGGCACGCCAGCGGCTTCGTTGCCGAATCAGATTGATGAGTCCGTGAAAGAAGACAGAATGCAGGAGTTGATGGAAATTCAATATGAAATCTCCTACCGGAAGAATAGTCGATTAATTGGGAAAGAAGTTTTTGTCATCATTGACGAAAAAAATCAGCAGCAGGGATCCTTCGTTGGCAGGACAGAATGGGACAGTCCGCTCATCGATAATTTGGTGCATGTGAGCGGGAATGTCGCGCCGGGTGATATTTTGCCGGTGAAAATTGAAAGAGCCGACAGTTACGACCTTTGGGGAAAATTATAGCAATGCTTTTTTATTTTAAAGGACCATCGATGCGGTCGATGGCAGGAGGTGTTTTTATGAAAACAAGGCAATTCAAGGTTTTTGCCGGACTGTTCGTTTTTTTATTTCTGATGAGCACGGCAGGATTTAGTCAGACGGAATTGCAGGCAGACGCGCCGCGGGTTACGCCTATGTTCCACTGGGACATTATTGGGGCAAACTCTCTGCAGCCGGAATTGAGCCGAATTTACATCTATTTAAAGACACCATTTGATGCGTTGACTTTTGTCCGCGCTGACAGCAGCGGATTTGAAGCAAATTATGAAGTGTCGGTAAGGATTGACGATAAAGATGATTTTCAAGTGGATGGGAAAGTCTGGCAGGAGAAAGTAACAGCGGCAAATTTTCAGGAGACGAATTCCCGGCGGAGATTCAGCGTTACTTTCCAAAAATTTGACATTGCGCCAGGGGAGTATAAATTGACTCTTGGATTCACAGACAGAGAGACGAAACAGACAAGAAGAACAATCAGAAAGATCAAAATACGAAATTATGAAAAAGCGAAGTTGAGCATTAGCGATGTCGCCTTTGTGCGAAATTTGGAAATTGATTCACTCGGCGTGAAAACTTTTATTCCTGATGTCTCTGATTACATCGTGGATCTGTCGCGAAAGTTATTTTGTTATTTTGAAATTTACAACACGACTCAATCAACTGAAGATTACGACATTAAGTATGTCGTCAAAAACGCTCGAAACAAGAAAGTTATTGAACTCGGCTATAAAAGAAAATCCGATGGCGCGCGAACGTTGGAGGCGTTTAACCTGATTTCAAATAATCTTTCACAGGGTGCTTATGAGATTGAGATAAAAGTCAAGCAGGGAAAAAATAAGGCAAAAGTGAAAAAAAGATTTGTGGTGCGCTGGGCAGATCTGCCGTCTTCGATTTATGATATCGAATTGGCTATTAAACAGGTGAAATATATTGCTGAAAAAAAAGAATGGGATAAATTAAAAAAGGCGCACAAAGACGAAAAACTCGATGCATTCCGCGATTTTTGGGCGAGAAGAGACCCTACGCCGGGAACGCCGCAGAATGAATGGATGGACGAATACTATGAGCGCGTGGCTTACGCTAATGCGCGGTTTAGCGGTTTCCGCGACGGCTGGAAAAGTGATATGGGAATGATTTATATAATTTTCGGTCCGCCATCAGATGTTGAACGCCACCCTTTTGACCCGGGAAGTAAACCGTATGAAATCTGGTATTATTATCCCATTAACAAATCTTTTGTTTTTATGGATATGACCGGATTCGGGGAATACCGGTTGTTGACTCAATCATGGGAAGATTGGCGTTATTTAATTCAACATTAATCTGGCAAAAAATTCAGAATTTGAACCGAATCCGGGAAACGAAAATTTATGGCGAAGAAAAAAATTATCAAACCGAGACCGTTGCAGCCAGGAGCAACAATTGGCGTCATTTCTCCGGCGAGCAGGCCGATGAACGATGAAAAGTTTGATCGTGGCATTGAGTATCTTAAACAGCTCGGCTATCGCATTGTG
>NATN01000098.1 GCA_002085355.1 Candidatus Zhuqueibacterota bacterium 4484_87
GCAGATTCAATTCAAGCGCTGCGCGCGACGGATAGCTCCGATGTTTATGTACTCAAAGAAATACGGAAAGAGTTTCCTGCGCTGACATTATATAATCCCATTCGCGATGATGATTCGCTGAAGTTGGTTTTTGCGCGTATGATGCCGGAAATTTCTACGGGGTTTCTGTTAGATACTTTATATTCCAGCAATGATGAATGGGCACAGAAAGTGGACAGCGCTGTCGCTGTGACGCTGGAAAATTTTGTAACCTGCCCCACTGCTGGTCGCGAATACAAAATTACAGTTACCGATACATCTGTGATTAAATATGTCAGTATTCATTGTCCGCTGGATTCGACTGATATTGAATTAAGCAAACAAGATTTTATGAAATATCATCTGGGGCACCTGCGATTGAAAAATCATGGGTACATTTCAGAGTCCGGAGAAAAGAGTTGGACGAAATAATTTCCCTTTGAATATCCGGTTCAGTTGATAATACAAAATCAGAGGGAGTTTTATGAAAGAAAGCAAAGGGGCTGTCCGTTCGGGAATTTTTGTTTCTGAAAATGATCTGAAAATCGTAGAAATTGAACGTACTGCGCCCAGTCAAGTGCGTATTACAAAAATATTTCAGACATCGTTGGATTCATCCCTGAACTTACTGTCTGTTCAAAATGATTCTACGCTGGAAGAAATGGGAGGGCAAATCCGGGAAATTTTGGATGCCCTGAATATCAGGCTTAACAAAGCTGTTTTTGCTTTGGACAGCTCTTTTGCTCTCATAAAAAAAATTACAGTGGATAACGACCTTTCGGAAGAAGACTTGATAGATCAAGTGGACTGGGAGGTCAAACAATTTTCCTACTCCCCGGACGATGAATATATTGTAGATTTTGATCGGATTGAGAGGCTCAACTCAGATTCTGTGCAGGATCTTGTTATTGTTTCCGTGCGAGAAAAAATTGTTCAGCAGCTCCGCAAACTATTTCGAGCGGGACGGTTGTCTGTCGGTGTGATTGATTTGGATATCTTTGCCGCATATCGCGCGGTAGATTTTAATTATGATTTGCGGCCTGGCGAGGATATCGCAATCATTGATGTGAGTCATCGTGTGGTAAAATTTACCTTGATCAGAGACGGTGAATTTTACAATTATCTTGAGGTTGTTCCTGCAAAAGTGAGTGAACAGTTAGAATCTTTTACATCTTTGGATGAAAACAATCTTTTTAATCTTATTTCAACGGAACTCAAAAAGTTTGTATTGAATTCACGTTTTAGCGATCAAATAGAAAATATCAGCCGTATATTTTTGCACGGCAATTTGGTCAGGGAAAATATTTTAGAAATGCTGCGAAATAACTACAATGTTCGTATTGATCTAATAAATCCTTTCAGAGAGATCAAGATGACGCAATCAGTAACAGTTGACGAAAAAATCAGCGCGCATCCTGAAACATTTGCTGTTTGCGTAGGTGCAGCGCTGCGGACAAAATCGTGAATTGCTTCCTGAATCTTCACCCCAGGAATTTTTTGAAAAACACATATTCTTAAGAATAAATTCAGAATAACCATTTTTTAAGGAGGAGTCATGGTTGACATCAATTTGATCGGGGATGACCAGACTCAATTTGAGCCGGATGAAAATGAAAAAGATTTTCAAGATGCGTATAGTGCTGACAGCGGGGATTTTTCGCAAAATGAATTTATGCGAAATGATTCTTTTGATAATGCAGACTATACTAAGGTCATTCGCAAAAGCGGCTCCAGAGCTGGGGTGATCGTTCTTTTCATTTTGGTTTTAACGCTGCTTGCAGTGACCGCTTATATTTTATTTAAACCGGCAAAGAAACAGCGGATCGCTGCCCTGGACCAGTCCGATTTGGGAGGCCAGATTGAGGCTGTTCCAGTTGAAGATACTTCTCTGACACCTGTTGAGGACAATTTAACTCCTTCGACTTCGGCAGTGACGGAACAACCGCCTTCAACGATGACAACGGCGGTTCCGGTAACTATACTTGACCGTATTGCCAGATCTTATAGTGGGTTCAATGCGATAAATCAGTTGGTAAATTCAATTCCACCGGCAATAAATTTTACCATGATTACTTACAGCGACGGGAAGGTGCTTTTTGAATTAATGTCCGAAGATGAGACGTCTCTTTCTGATATTGAAGCGGTTTTGCAACGGCGAATGCCGACTGCTAACTTGCAAAAATTGTCGAGTAGCAGAAAAATGGTAAAAGGGCGACAATATTTTCAAGCTCTGGTGAAAGGAGATATTAGCCCGACATCAACACAGCCGCCCGTGTCGTCAGCGCCCCGTTTTTTGGATACATCTGACATTAAGCAATTGCTTTCTCGTTTGTGCGAACAGCAAAGCGTACAATTACTTGAAGTAAATCAGGGCGTTGAGCGTATAGAAGAAGATCTTGCTGTTACGCCGCTGATGATCAGGATTTCCGGACTGAAAAGCAATTTGCTTCAGACGATGAGAAGCCTGCTGGAAGAGAATGTGAATATCAGTTTTGTGAAAATTTCACTCATCGCCAACGAAATGGAATTGGGAAATCCGGCAATGAAGCTGGTTTTGAATGTCTCACTTTATCGAAATGCTTAATTTTGAGACGGGTATTTTATGCGGGTGATTGCCGGTCAGTGTAAAGGGCGGATTTTATTTCGTCCTAAAAGCAAAGCAATTCGCCCGACCTCAGATCGTGTGAAAGAATCGTTGTTCAGTTTTTTGGGTGATCGCATCGTTGGCCAGAGCGTACTGGACCTTTTTGCTGGTACCGGAAATCTGGCAATAGAAGCCCTCAGCCGAGGCGCAGAGCACGCAGTTCTTGTCGATCGCGCCAAAGAAGCTGTAGAAATCATTTACAAAAATGTAAACCTGACCGGCTTTTCTGATAAATGCCGGGTTGTACGATCTGATGTTTTTCAATACTTAAGGTATGCCATTAAGCATGACGAAAAATTTGGCGTGATTTTTGCTGATCCACCTTATTTGCAGAATGTGATTGGGTCTTTGTTGCAGTTAATTGACCTGAACGATTTGCTAAATACAGGTGGATTATTTGTTTTAGAGCATGACAGCGAAAAAAGTGTAAATATCGCTTTGGATTCACTCTCTGTAATGAGAGAAAAAAATTACGGCACCACGACAATCACAATTTTTCAAAATATGAGGTAAACAGTGCGAATAGCGATTTACCCGGGCACTTTTGACCCAATCACTAACGGGCATGTCGATATCATAAAACGTGCTTCTACTCTTTTTGATAAAGTAATTGTTGCTGTCACCACTAACCCGTCGAAAACACCGTTGTTCAGCGTGGATGAACGGGTGGACATGGTGGCGCGTGTCATCAGCTCGATAGAAAATATTGAAGTGGATAGCTTTACGGATTTGTTGGTGAATTACGCGCTGCGTAAAAAAGCTGTGGCTATCATTCGGGGGCTGCGGGCAATTTCAGATTTTGAGTATGAGTTTCAGATGGCGTTATTTAATCGGAAGCTGTCAGAAGAATTAGTGACTGTTTTTCTGATGCCAAATGAGCGCTACACGTATTTAAACTCAAAAATTGTGAGAGAAGTTGCCAGTTTTCACGGTGATGTGAGCTGTTTCGTTCCCAAATATGTGCATCAGAAACTCAAAGATAAATTTTCAACGACTTAAAAGCAGGCGAGGTGTGAGGATGGAAAATATCGGTTTTAATAATGACGTGCAGGTTGGCGGGAAAATTTTTCACGTCCAGACAGAATACATGGAGCCAACGGAAAAGGCAGTATCCAGCGTGTTCGAAGATGGTCGGTTAATTATGAAAAAAAATGTCGATTTGTCGGCATCGCAGCCTCCGCTACAAATCCGCAATGAAGTAAGCACCCTTCATCGTCAAATGATGCAAGAAGTTGAGATGATGTTTTTTATTTCTGATAAAGTCCGCACTATTCGCCATGCGTCATCAAACTACAAACTTGGTTTGTTGTTTTTGAGCAGAAATTTATTCGAAGAAGCTATTGACGAATTCAGAAAAGCAGTAGCAATTGATCATGATTTTGCTGAGGCGTATTTGCAATTGGGCAAAGCTTATCTGAAAGCGAATCTGTTGCAACAGGCAAAAGAGACTTTTGCAGAAGGCTTGAGTAAAAAAGATAGTTACGCCGATTTGCATTTTTATCTCGGATATACCTATTTTTTGCTCAATCAACCCCATGAAGCTTTGAAAGAACTCAAGCGAGCTTTGGAAATTAATCCCTCATTTATCAAAGCGCAGTTTTGGTTGAGCTATCTTTATTTGAAAACAATTGTTGATAACCTGCAGGACAATGTTCTTCCCGCAAAAATAGAGCGGCTTAATGAAGCGAAAGAAAGATTGAGCAAAATTATTGAACAGGATTCTCCGTTCAAGAGCAAATATATTCAGCTTGCTCTCGACGGAATTGAAGAAAATGATTTTGAAAAAGTGTTGTCTGCTTTGGATAAAGCCGCTGAAGACGGCGATGTTTCCACTGAAACTGAAGTGGAAAATGAATTTTATCTCAAGTTTATGTTCGGTGGAAAAGGGAAAGACGACCAATTCATCCATGAATACACCGGTAAACTTAAGGGGCTGCTGACAAAATATCCGGATTATCCGGATTTGCACAATCAGTTAGGAATTGCCTATCTCATCCAATGCCGGAATTTATTTCTCAATGCTCTTGAAGAATTTCGCCACGCTTTGACTTTAAATCCTGACTTTACCCGGGCGCAAAAGAATTTGAAATTAGCTGAAAATGACGGAAAGGGATTTTTGATTTTATTGCGCGCAATTTTGAAGTAACTCATTTGTGGTAAGAAAATTGTAACACTTCTTTTCGGTTACATCACGGGCATTGTGGGATTTTGACAGATTTGCACATCTCCTTGCACGCATCCATAGACCAGCCACCTTGACTAAACACGAACGTTTGATAACATGGTATAATTTTTGCTTAAAATCATATTTTTGGGCATAGCTTTTGAAAATTAATGAACTTATGGTCGTTTTTGTGCCTTGTGTTTTGACGGAATGAGTCATTTCCATGAAAGTGGACAATTTTTAAGCAATTGATGTTCTGGTTTGTTTATTCTAAAAATTTGAAACTCATATTTTTAAGGAGTGAACTGATGTCTCTGAGTGAAACATTAAAAATGCATGAGACAAGATTAACAAAATTATTTTTTTTAATGATCGTCTTTTTTTTGATGGCTGCGTGGCAAAATAGCCAGGCACAGGATAAAGTTGTACTTCAGCCAAAAGATTCCACACAAAAAGCAATGACGATCTACTATCTGAAATTCTCGCTTGAGAAGCCGCTTCCGGCGGACGCCGTTTTCGTTTTTCTTTTTGACGATGCTTTTGATTTGTCAAATGCGGAAGTCGCAGGTTCTTCGACGATAAACGGTGGTTTTGCACTGAAAAAAGACGGGCAAAAATTAATGATTTCCCGAACGGGAATCGGCGATACTCTTCCGCCGAACAAGAAAGCGGAATTAAAGTTTGCATTGATCAAAAATCCGGATAATCCGGGCAATAATTTTGCCGTTGATGTTGAGATTGACGGCGGTGATGCTGGGGTTTTACTGAAAAAAAGTGTTACGGTCTCAATTACACCCAAAAAATAGCTTTTAATAGATAAACAGACATTTTAATTTGCATCGGGGGGCGCATACACGAACTGCTAAACGATAATTTGGAATTTGCATCGAATGAAAATGAGACATCTGTGGGTTTGGTTTATCACAATTATTGTTTTGGGAATGACGAGTGCAGCGTTTGCCGCAGGCACGCTGACGAACATTTCCGTTGAGGCGAGCGATAGCACTGCTGGTGCGGCTGCGATTTATCGCTTTTCCTTCACCACTGGCACGGGCACCGATACCGCCAAAGGCATTCCGCCAGACGGAAAAATTGAATTCTATTTTCCGGCGGGTTTCGATGTGTCCGGTGTGGAGGTCGTCTCGTCACAGGATACCAGTTTAACGGGTGGATTTTTAACACCGGAAATCAACGGACAAATTGTGACGATTACCCGAGACAGTACAGGAAACAATGTCGCCAAAGAAACCTCTGTGATTATCAGCTTGGCAATGGTGGGAAATTCGACAACAGCTGGAAGTTTTAGTTTTACAATTGTCACTAAAACTGCGGCAGGAGATTCCATTGATTCCGGCAACTTCAGCGGATTTCAGGTGGCGCCGAGCGACTTGGACCATTTTCAGGTAGATGTTACAGGTGATGCAACGGCTGGCCAGAATTTTTCTATTGTACTTTTTGCCAGAGATGTGTACAATAATTTGGTAACCTCTCATACGGCATCCGTGTCACTGAGCGATGAAACAGGGACTATCTCACCGACAGAAAGTGGTGCTTTTGTCGGCGGAAGCAAAACATTGGATGTGACTTTCCAAAAAGCAATAGCAGCGAATAATATCACAGCAACATACAATAATAAAAGTGGCCAATCAGCGGATTTTAATGTCTTGTCGGCTGAATTGGATCATTTTAGTTTTGATGAAATTGCCAGTCCCAAAATTGCCGGGACTTCATTTACTGTGAATATCAAGGCATACGATCAATTTGAGAATCAAGTAACGGATTTTAATGATCGCGTGCAGCTTACGGATTTGTCCGGATCTCTCGATGTCCAGTCATCAACTTTTTCCAACGGAAAATTGCTTAATCAGAGCATTACAATTACCAGCAGCCAAACGGACGATTACATCACGGCAACGCACACTGCGACCGGAAAATCAGGGCAATCAAATTTATTCAATGTGAAAGCCGGAAATTTAGCAAAATTTTACATTAATCCCATTGCCTCGCCGCAAACTGCAGGTGAATATTTTTCGATGACGGTCATTGCGCAGGATAATTGGGATAATACTGTGACGGATTTTGAGAGCAAAGTTTCTATCAGCGACCTGAGCGGCACGATCACTCCGGTGGAAAGCAGCAACTTTGTCGGCGGCCAGTGGACGGGAAATGTGATGGTCAGGTCGTCTTATGCAAATGACCAAATTACCGTGACAAAATTTGCCGGAAGCGAAAATGGCGTTTCCAATAATTTTAATGTGGCAGCAGGTTCTCTGGATCATTTTTCAATCAGCGCCATTTCAACGCCTCAACAGGCGGGCCAGGCTTTCAGCGTAACGATTCAGGCTTTAGACGCGGAAGATAATTTAGTTGAATCATTTTCCGGGAAAGTGGATGTCGCTGATTTGTCCAATACGATTTCTCCCGAGCAAACAGAGAATTTCACTAATGGTCAATGGTCGGGATCGCTGACCATTACCAAAGCATTATCAAATGACAAAATATTTGTTTCCGGTAGCGAAAAATCCGGTGAATCCAATTCTTTTGACGTTAGCGCCAATGATCTGGATCATTTCACATTTGAGTCAATCAGTAATCAGATCGCAGGAGCCGATTTTTCCGTTACGGTTCATGCTCATGATGTTTATGAAAATGTGGTTTCTTCATTTAATGATGACGTATCGCTTTCCGATCAGACAGGAACAATTGCGCCCGCATCTTTGACTTTAACCAACGGCACCGGAAACGTGAGTGTCGAAATTTTTAAGGCGACGCAGAACAATTTTATTTCGGCATCACATGCAGGGAGTGGGAAAGCCGGCAATTCTAATTACTTCAATGTTGCTCCGGCAGATGTGCATCAGATTCTTATCCGTAACAATCCCGGCGGATTAGGCGAAGAGGTCGGGGATTTGACTTTTAACTTGCATGATCAAATTCGTCTATATGCAGCAGCATACGATCAGTGGGGAAATTATGTGAGAGAGGTGACAGCGGATTGGGGTGTTGATGGAAATTTGGATGCACCGTCTCCCGCAACCGGAACATCAACTTTGTTCTCAGCGGAAACGCCACTCACTACCGGAAAAATTCGAGCGGACAGCATCGGATTAGTTGCGGATTTAACAGGAACTTTTACGGTCGGAGCGATTGCTTCGATCAAAATTTTGGATCAGCCCAATGAACACGGCAATGAAATATCAGATTTAACAATTTCGACAGATGACACTCTTAATGTTTTTGCGGCTGGTTTTGACGCAGCAGATAATTTCGTGGGTGTTGTTGCTGTGACGTGGAGCTCGGATGGCGGGCTTTCTCCGGCAGTGTCTGCCTCTGATACTATGTTTACTTTCGACCCGGATTTGTCGGGAGTCACCGGGCATATTTTGGCAGACTACAATGGTTCTTTACAGGCAACAACCGGACTGATTTCGGTGGAGCCAGGCGCTCCTTATGGAGAAATCGAATTGCATCCTGATCCGCCCATTATCGCGGCGCACCCTGATTCATTTTCAGTCATTATTTCCGATAAAATTGAAGACAAAGACGGCAACTATGTGGGTGCCGGAAAATATTTTATCATCAATACTACCGTGGGGACAATAGCAACTCCGGA
>NATN01000008.1 GCA_002085355.1 Candidatus Zhuqueibacterota bacterium 4484_87
AACGGTAAAATTGATATTTTCTGAAATATTGTAACGCACATTCATGTTGATGTTCTTTTTCAAACGCATATTAATTCCCAAAAAGGGACGAAAAGTCTTTGTGTACGATTCTTTGGTGTCCTGTTTTACGCCGTTTTGTACCTGCCAGGCGTTCTGTTTTTTGCCCGAGAAATTATGATCTATGCTGATTTGCTGGGCGAATTTTTTCATGAAGAAATATTTCTCCAGTCCCGACCAACGCAAATTCCATTCGGCGATGGGAATTCCCTTTGCCGCGTGACCCTCGATGTAAAACCATGAGTCAGAACTTCCGCCATTTGTCGTTGTCGAGGCGCTTTTGTTTTCATCATGATTGAATTTCAGGGAAACATCCATTTGCTTCAAGATTTTCAACCCGCTTTGCAAAGAAAAAGACTGCGACAATTGATCCGAACCGATATTGGTTCCAATATCCGGGACGTGTCCGGTGCCGGGATCATCATCAAAACCGAACATGTAGGCTGTCGTTGGCATGTGACGGATTGAGTCAGCCAAACCGTAGTCGCTGATATTGTTGCGCTTTGTGAATGTCATATTAATCGGCTTGATACGGCCGGTGATGAAACTCAAACCGTCTCCCAACAACGATAACGGATTGAAAGATTTTTTCTTCCCATCTTCCTGCTTTTTCTGCGGTTGATTTTTGCCCGTTTTTTTCTTGGGCTGAGTACGCGGCGTAGGTCTGCGAGGCGTCCTTCTGCGCGTGGCTGATGACTTGTTCCCTTTTTTGAAAAGAGCAGAAATCATCTGGTTCGGATTAAAAGTGAGCGATGCCTGAACAGAAGTATTGTTGGACGCATTGCGGCCGCGTTCTTTTAGCTGCAAATTATTTGAGAAGCGAAATTGTGTAGAGTATGATAAATTTGTTTTCAGCCATCTGGCAATTTGCGGATTGTATTTTGCGCTGAATGATTGATTCAAATCGGTGAGCCGGCCAAATTTAAAATTTTTCAATTCATTCAGGGCGTCGGGAATGGCGCTCAGATCATTTTTGTAATTTCGTGAGAAATCAAAAGACATGCTTTTGAAAGGACGAATGCCGGTTTGCAGACTGCGATTGATGAAAAACGTGCGATTGTCGGTTTCCACGCCCGTGCGTGTCATTGCCTGCGAGGTCGAGCGATTTCCCGAAGCTTTCAGGTTGAAATTTGACGGCAGATAGAAAAATTTGAGTTCTGCTAATTTACTGATGATCGGCGCTTTGCCCAGCCATTTAAATGGCTGGAGGTATTTATCTTTGGGGAAATTCAAATTATAGCTGACATTGGCAGTGTACGTTTTTCTGTCCTGATAACGATAAGTTGAACTGATCGCATGAGCTGATCCCGTATTGAAGCTGATAGCCACTCTGTCGATGGTGTTGCGGACTATGAAATTTTTGGAACGGGTCGTTTTTTTGAAAGAGATTCCCCAGCCTTTATTCACGCTTTCATTGCGGATTTTTTCCATGACTGAATCCGGCGTCTGATCAGTCACTAAAATGTCACTGCCCGGCAAATATTTAGGAGTTGATTTATTTTGAGAGTAATTAAAATTGACAGGTAAAGAAATGCCCCAGGACTCCGGCAGTAATTTGTGAATGGCAAAATTCCCGGAAAAATTTTGCGCTTGCTGATTGTTACCACTGCCAAAGCGGTCGTTTACATTATGAAAATCGGCATCTTTGCGGTTTATTTCCCCGTTCACGGAAAAAACGTCAGCGACTTTAATCTGCGCTCGAGCGCGGTAAGCCATGCCTTTGTCTTTTTTGACGTCGGACAATCGGAGTTCATTCACCCACACTTCGCCGGTAAAGGAGCTGTTGTCTGCAATGACGTAGTTCCCGGCGGTCAGTGTGTCGGCATCGGAAATGTTTTTCACACCTAAAATTAATTGACGAATGTTGGTGAGGGAAGGAGATCCTTTTACGCGATACTGGCGTCCGTCCTCAAACTTCTGGATGATCATGCCCGTAACAGAATCAGGCGTTGCCAATTTAAGTTGTGCCATATCATTGAGCACAATTTCCATATTGTTACCTTCCCAGCCTTCAAAAATCGGAGCGCGGTATTCGTAGTAGTTATTGTCGTCAGAACCGAAACGCAGGAAAAGCTCAATCTTCGTTTTATCCTTGGTAAAGCCAGTGCCGTAGAAATCACCGCCGTGGATGAACATTTTCATTCTGTCGTAATGGATGAAATTTTCTGCTTTAAAGAATGTTTTTCTCAAAATACCGCTTGCTCCAGGTGGCAAATCATTAATTCGGATGACCAGGGATTGTTCTTTAGCTTCAATGCGTGTGATTCTGTCTTTGACGCCCCGAACGCCAGGAGGAGGAATGTAGTCATCGTTTTCATGCGTATTTGCCACAGCTGCGACGATAGTTGTGTCATCCTGTTGGTCGTATGGGCTAAAATCGTCCGGCGCCACACCCATTTCTTTCCAGTCATTTCCAACCAGATTGATTTCAGCGATACGCAACGTCGTTCGAGTGGCGCAGCTATCCAGCCAGATGCGAGCAAATTCGATGCGCGACCAATCAGGACTGCCGAGAGACTCGAATTCGCTTAACGGAATGCGATACAAACGCCAGCCGTACGGATTTTCCTGACCTCCGGCGATGAGCGCTGTGTCCGGGCTGTCTTTGGACAGACTGAAGGAATAGCGGAAAAAGTCATTTACCATGTCTATTGATCCATTTCCGTTGAGGTCTTCTGTGTCAGGATAACGCCCCACTGGATCGTTTTCATTGCCTTCAGTACCGTTGATTTGAGAATAATTGTAGCCGCCGGTGGAATAGTACCAGTCGTCATAGCTGATAGGTTCGCCTTTGTCACGGATTCCGTTTCCATTGATGTCCCAGAAATCTTCCGGATCTGTTCCCTGCATTCCGTCAATCCCCACATCTTCACCCGGGTCAAGCAAATTATTGCGGATGCCGTTTTCCGGGATATCTTCAGAATCAAGACGCCCGTTAGGGATAATGTCTTCGGAAATTTGTCCCAGATCGATGTGCAGCCTTCCGTTATTGCCCTGAATCCAGATTTCTATAAACTTACTATCCGTCTGGTCAGCATAACCGGAAGAAAGCCAGCGCTGGATGCCAGCCCAGGAATCTGTTTCTTGATAATCGGGATCGTTCACGCTGTCTTTTGGCGTTGGTTGAAATTCCATGGATAAGACGTGTACTCTTTGCGGTGTATTCGGATTATGCGTATCCCGGTTGGGCCAAATTTCGTTTATGGAGACCTGCTCATAAGGGTTGTACCAAATGAGTCTCCCGCGTTTTTGATATACGCTAAGAATCGTGGACATGTTTGTCTGCGGATTTTGCATTTTTTGAATTTCCAACGGGGAGGAAGAGGGC
Source organism: Candidatus Zhuqueibacterota bacterium 4484_87 (assembly GCA_002085355.1). Classification (GTDB taxonomy): domain Bacteria; phylum Zhuqueibacterota; class Zhuqueibacteria; order Thermofontimicrobiales; family Thermofontimicrobiaceae; genus 4484-87. The sequence goes on from NATN01000008.1 coordinate 3,386, forward strand.
CTCCAACTATTATAAATGACACCCAGCGGAGTAATCTTCTTTGCTGCTTCAAAATCATCAATGTACGCTACGCCGTCGTGGTCTCCTGTGGCATCATTGTTTAAAGTGTTCGGATTAGGAAGAATTTGGGCAATTTCTCCCTCAAACGACAATTTGGATGGCTGTTTGGTTTCAATGAACGGAAAGGCGTCAATGGCTTTGGTCAAAAAATTGGGGTCAAATTTTAACGCTGTATTCACATCCCAGATCATATTACGCATGGGCCCCTTGCCGACGCGCACTTTTTGATCCAGTGTGCTCTGGCTCAAATAGAGAAAAGTGCCACCGATGAAAGAATTTTCCAAAAATCTGTATTCGCCACGCATACCCAGCAGCGTCTTTTTTTCCAGTTGAAACATTTCATTTTGTTGATAATTTACCTGTACGTTTGCAGACGGATTTGTCGCTTCTTCCCGCAGAATAGTCAGTTTTCCCGACATGTAATCGATGATATAATCTTTGTCTTTTATTAATTTCGTGCCGTTTAAAATAACTTCTTCGGAACCTTCGATTACATTCCAGCCCAGATCATAGTTAGCGCTGCGGTTTTTTGATTTCACTTGAATGTAAAATTTGCTTTCGCTGGCGATGTAGCTCTGATTCGTCGTGTCATACATCGCTGTTACCCACTTATCCTGCGGAAGGAACGGATTGTTTGAGTCGGCAAATGGTCTGAGACTGGGAAATTCCAGCTCACCGGGGCCCAGCCGCAGAATGTTGGAATTATTGTCAATGATATTATCAGGATTATTGTTTCCGCTTTGATCAACACTGTCCAGCCCAAATGCATGCAGATAGGTCACGGGTCCTTTGTCCGTGCTGATGGTTTCCTGATCATCTCCGGAGGGGGTATCGAAAAATATGCGCACTTCAAATCCATCGGGATCGATGTCGCGTGAGCCCAGATAATACACGTGCCTGAACATTAAATCCCAGGTTTGATCAGAAGGACGGGGTGTTTTGGGTTTCAACGTTTTTAAAATGATGACGCTATCGGTCGTTGCATCAAAATCTACTTTCCCGACAATCTTGCCGGAACTGTCGCGATACGAGATTGCCAACATTTCACCTTCGCTCACCGCATTTCTCAACCGGATATATCCCAGAGATGTCTCCAAAAAATATTCCGATTTGTCAAGCCGAATCCAGTAACCTTTTGCGTTTTCATTATCCACGATGGAAGTGTCAGGATTAGTTCCGTCCCCCGGGTCTGTGAGTGCCCAACCATAAATTCTTCCTTCTTTTTGCTCATAGCCGGGTCCTGATTTGTAAATTTCGAAATCTGTGATGATGCGATTCGGATCATACTGGTGGATGCCATTTTTAAGCGGAAAGTAATTCATGCGGTAAATATCATCGACGAAAAAATAGATTCCCCTGATGTAATTGTAATCCTTGATTGTCACTTCACCTTCTTCAGCGCCGCCGGAGATAGTTTTCGTCTTGTTCTCTCCTTTTTCCTGGCTGGCAATCGTGGTCAAATGGAAATTGCCAACTTGCGCTTCGGATTTTATACCGAACAAACCACTGTTTTGACCGCTGAAGGAAACAAAGCGCGTAGCTGGCAGAGAAAGGGAAATATTTCCGGCTTGAATAGATTGAATGATCTCGTCGTCATAGCCTTTGTAGTCGAGACGGATGGTGTTGTCAAAATCGAAAGGACGTTCCGAGTCCTGGTCCACGCTTACGCTGACCTTTTCGCCGATATTTCCTGTCACACGGAATTGCTGCTGCTGATCCATACGGAAATTATAGTCTGATCCGCGGTTAATGGCAGTTTTAACCTGACTTCGCTTTTCGTGGCGAAATCCGCCGTTGATATTAATTTGGCCTGTGACGGACAGAGATACCTGATCTCCGCCAAAAATAGTCTGGAATGCTTTGCTGCGGATTTTTACGGGGATGGCGATTTCCAATCCCTGCTTTTTTTTGCGTTGCAGTTGCTCACCGGTGATTTCTTTGACTTTTCTTTTTTGCCAAAGAATATCAATGTTTCTTGTCAGACAATAACGGGTGTAGTCGTGCAGCGAATAAATTGCCGGTAATTGAAACGGCACCGAAAAAGCTTCTTCTCTGATAGTGACTTTTTTTCCGGCGCTGTCAATTTTTACTTCGCGCTTGATCGTTTTGGGTGTTTTTGCCAATGAAGGCGCAGAAAAATCCAGCAGGGACAGACCGTGCTGCGGTTGCTCAGCGAAAAGGCGTAAGCCGTATTTTTCCTGATTAGGGATCTGTAAGCCAATGTATGGATCATCCGCAGCAATTAATCCTCCGGAGAAAATCAAAGCGGAGATGAAACAAACAAATAGCGCATACAGATGGCCTGTTTTTCTTTCTAAATTCGTGTGTGCCCAGAAAGCCATTAATCCGTCTAACTCTACAGTTTGCTCTTTTTGTGAATTACATGGTTAAACTTGTTACTGTTAGATTTGTTCACCGAAAACAGTGACAAATAAGAAAAAATATTCAGTCTCAAAAGCATCCGTTGCAATTTGCGGCTGACTGCTTTTTCCCAGAAATAAAAAATTAAGCGTCGCTCGCTTAATTAGGATATTATCTTAAAAAATTATTAAAGAAACTATTCTGCCAATAACAAGTTTAACGAGAGAATTCCTCCTTAGCTTTGATTTCTCTGGATAATAGGGTTGTCGGGGAGCAATAAACTGCTTGATAAAAGAAAACAAATTACGTATATTATTAACGAATATTTTAATAAATGAGTTCCCAAGAAAATTGATCAATGAAAATTTTATCCCGACATATCATTCGCCAGCACATAGGCCCGTTTTTGTTCGGCTTGTTTATCATTACCCTTATTTTCCTGCTCAATTTGGTTTTCAAAGAGCTGAATAAAATTTTGAGCAAGGGACTTGATTTTTGGGTTGTGCTGGAATTTTTTGCTCTCAATCTGGCGTGGATTGTCGCACTGGCAGTGCCGATGGCGGTTCTCATGTCCTGCCTAATGGCGTTTGGTCAGCTTTCCGCAGACAACGAAATTACCGCCATGAAATCCAGCGGCATCAGCTTGTATCGCGTTGTTTTGCCGGTGCTTTTATCTGCTGCCGCTTTGACGATTTTTCTCATTTGGTTCAATAATTATGTCCTTCCTGATTCCAATCATAGGTTACGATTATTGGCGCGGGACATTACCATGAAAAGGCCCACGGTGAATCTGGAGCCCGGATATTTGTACGAAGATTTGCCGGATGTTTCCATCCGCGTGGAAGGGCTAAAAGAAAAGCAAGGTTTTTCTGAAATAGAAGATGTGCTCATTTTTGATCGCAGCGACCCGAATGTCAACCGAACAATTGTAGCAAAGAACGGGAATATTTATGTTGATAAAAAGTCGGGTTTGTTCCAGGTAACCCTTTACGATGGCGAGATCCATGATGTTACTAAAGACAAATTGAATCAATACACATTTATCAAATTTCCCAAATATGTGATGACTATTCCGATCCCGGACATGGTTTTAAAACGTCGGGACTCCAATTACCGCGGTGATCGCGAACAGAGCGCGGCGATGATGCGCAAGGAAATTGAAGAAAATAACAAGCTAATCGAAACGCGCCGCGCGAATTTACAAAAATATATTGAATTACAAGTGTCAAGATATTTTCCAGAGAAAATCAGTCCTGATACGCTTGCTTCTGTGCATCCTATTTTACCGGCGCACATAAAAAAGTCGCTTCGGTACAAACACAATCTGGAGCGCCAGCTTCGCATTGCGCGCAATGTGAGATTACGAATCAAAGCGGAACACGATGTCAACCACAGTTATGAATTGACAAATAAAAAATTATTAGTTGAAATTCATAAAAAATATTCAATCCCCTTTGCCTGTATTGTTTTCGTGCTCATCGGCGCACCGCTGGGCATCATGGCTCACCGCGGTAACATGGCAGTCGGCGGTGGAATCAGCATGGTGTTTTTTATTGTTTACTGGATTTTTCTCATTGGCGGTGAGGAATTGGCGGACAGAAACATGCTTTCCCCGTTTCTTTCCATGTGGTTGGCTAATATTATCGTTGGCGGATTCGGCGTTTATCTTTTCGTGCGCACAGTAAAAGAAGTCTCCGTCATCAATTTTGGCGCTCTGGCAAAGTTATTACCCAAACAACTGCGATGGAAAAATAATGAAGATTCTTGATCGGTATTTGCTGACAAAATTTTTGGGAACGCTTGCTTTTTCGCTATTGTCGTTTTCCGTTATTTTCATCATCATTGATATTATCGGATTTCTGGATAAATTTATTGATCATCACGTCCCTCTGAAAATTATTGCCATCTATTATCTTTACTATTTACCTTATATCATCATTTTGACTTTACCTGTGGCAATGCTGCTGGCGAGTTTATTCAGTGTGGGTCAACTGGCAAGGTTCAATGAAGTGACCGCCATGCGTAGCTCTGGTATGTCCAGTTTTCAAATTTTAATGCCGCTGTTCATCGCAGCGATTCTGATCAGTGTGCTTTCCATGTATGCCGGAGAAAGATTTGTCCCGTACACAAATCAGAAAAAGAAAGATGTGTATCAGAATTACGTGAATAAAAGAAAAAAAGCTGTTAAGCGAAAGACAAAAAATATTCACATGCTGCTGGAAAAAAATCGTTGGCTGAACGTCGGCTATTTTGATACGGAGGCTAATTGCGCTTTTCAAATCAGCATTGAGACGATGGACGGAAATGCACTTAAAGAAAGGATCGATGCGCCGCAGATGGTCTGGCGGTCAGGAAAATGGATACTCAAAAATGTACATTGGCGCAGTTTTGAAAACGGACAGGAGAAATACCGGCAATTGGATTCGCTCGTTGTTTCTGATATTTCTTTTGAACCTGCAGATATTGCCAAAGTGCAAAAGAAGGCCGAAGAAATGAGTTTCTGGGAGCTCAAAGAGTTTATCTCTGAAATTCGCCGTACCGGCGGGAATCCGGATCGTTGGTTGGTGGAATTGTATTTGAAGATTGCTTTTCCGTTCGCAAATCTGATAATTGTGCTTTTCGGCGCACCGCTGGCCTCGAGAAAAACGAGGAGCGGGACAGCGATTAGTTTTGGCGTGAGTTTATTTATCTGTTTCCTTTATTTTGGTTTGATCAAAGTGGGGCAGAGCCTTGGTCACAACGGTGCTTTGCCACCGATGCTGGCGGCGTGGCTGGGGAATATCTTCTTCGGCGTTGGCGCGGTTTATATTTTAGCAAAATCCAATTGATTTTTTTTGATTATTGTCATAAAAAAGCCCTCGCATGTGTGGAGGGCTTTTTTAAAATCGAAGACTATTTTGGCAGGATGAACATAATATACGTTATTTAGCCCAAATTTGTTACCTATCAAAGTGTAATTTATCGTCATCGTTTAGCGGTCAGCCGTTACTCTTTCTATGTTTTTAATCTTGATCATCCTGTAAATTCTGTTTGAAATACTCATCCAAAATAGTATAGGCTTTTTTAATCATCAGTTTTTAATAACATTTTTTGCACATAATTAGGCAAAACAAAAGAAGCGCGATGAATTTCTTCATTATAATATCTTAATTGATGCTCCTCTGTAAATTTCCTCGCTTTTTCTTCATCAAAATCGGTGAGTTTTTTTTCTCCTTTGACGCCGATTTGAAAACTCCAGATTCCCGAAGGATAAGTGGCAATGTTGAATAGCAACACTTCGACTTTTTCATCACCAAAAATATTCTTCAAACAAACATTCAATTCCTGAAAAACATTTTCATTGAACATGGGAGATTCGCCTTGCGTCACGAGAATGCCGTCATTTTTCAGTATGCGGTAGATGTGGCGATAAAAAGACTCACTGAATAACCCTTCCGCGGGTCCCACCGGATCGGAACCATCAACAATGACCAGGTCATAACTTTCGTCCGCTGCGTTGTGGACAAATTTGATTCCATCTTCGATTTTGATTTCCAATTTCGGGTTGTCTAACGCAGATGAAATTTGTGGTAGGTGAAGTTTCGAAGCTTCGACGACCAATTCGTCTATTTCGACCATTGTGACTTTTTTGATTTCCGGATGGCGGAGAATCTCGCGCACCGTTCCGCCGTCGCCGCCGCCGATGACGAGGACATTCTCTATTTTCCCATGACTGAAAATCGCAGGATGCGCAATCATCTCGTGATAATGGGCTTCGTCTTTTTCTGTGCACATGATAATGTTGTCAATGGTGAGCACTTTTCCGAAACCATAGGATTGATAGACACGCACTCGCTGGAAATCAGAAGTTTTATCGTAAAGTGTGCCACCCGAAGCGCGCAGCGACAGGGCAATATTTTCATCTTTGTCTGTGATCCAGATGCTGCGCGGAAAAGTTTTGTGTTTCATACGATCTTCGGCAATTTTGCGATAGTTTTCCGCGTTGAACGGAATACGCTTCAGCAGATGCAAAGAACCGCGATGGAGTTCCAGCGCCGAGTGTGTTTTCGATTGCAATTTTGCTTTCAAATGGTCGAATGCCAGCCAGGGATTCACATCATCCCCGCAGGTGAAAAGATCCGCGGCAGCATACTGGTATTCAGGCCAGGTATGTAGCGCCAGATGACTTTCTTCAATCACCACAACACCGGATACGCCGTAGGGCGAGAAATGGTGAAAGTCCGAGTTGATGATAGTCGCTCCTGAAATTTCTGCGGCTTCGACCATCGCTGTTTCGATCGTTTCCACATCATTCAAAGTGTTCGGATCACAAAGGAAAAATTCAACTAAAATATGTCGTCCTAAAGCTTCCATTTTAATCAAATCCTTTTAATTTTGTTATTTGTTCTGTTGCCGGTTCATGGGGAAATTTTTCGGGAAAAAATATCGCGGACGGTAATAGGAAAAGTCCGCATTTAAAATTACGGCTTTTTAATTTAGTTTACCGTTTATTCAGCACTATTCGCTGGGCCTTGATATTGATTGTTAGGGCACGTACTTATTTTCATTCATCGTACGCAATATTATTTATCCAATTAATGATCATTTGGTCTGACATTAATTTCCCTATTACTCTATAACGGGAGTCATGTAACGGATTCTCTGATGTTATGCTTTCTGACATCACTCCAATTTCGGGATGATAATAATTTGAATGAATAAAATTCATTGTGCTGTCTTTTACAGAAATAAAGCCTACATGATTGTCGAGACCAACTAAATATATCCCTTCACCTGCTTTGAGCAGATATTTTTCAACTTCAGAAATCGGTCTGTTTAAAAATCTTTTTATATCTTTTTTTAGAGCAAGTTTTTTTATAAATATTTCTGATGCAGATTTCGCCCATTTGATTCGGGGGATATTAAATCCAATGTCGGACAAAATAGTTGTCACAAAATAACCACAAGCAATTTTACCTTTTTGTGGGGTTCTGGTCATTCCATAAAAGTCCCATTTGGTTCCGTACCAGGATGGGAATATATTGTTGGTAATTTCATCAGTTAAGTATTTCCGTGCATTTTTAATTAATGCGTCTTTTTCGGTTGAATCGGCATTCATGAAATTCGCATGATACTCGTTTCTTGTGTTGATAATGTCCTGAACAAGAGCATGATATTCTTTTTTTGCTGTTTGACTTTGACAGGATGATACAATTAGTATCATTAATATATTTACAATTTTCCTCAAAGTTTTATACCTCCGTTATGTGCCATGACGGGCAAATATAATCAAAAATATCCAAAATCTCAATATTTTTTTGTCTGGGTTAGACACGCAGGGCCGCGGTAGAGGATTAATGCTATTCAGTCGGACTTACTCGTGCCGCTATTTTGGGGGACAACAAAGGAATGCACTGATGTTTGATGATTTTGCGGTTAATTTTTACCATTTTCTTGTTTTGAGAAAAGATTGGTTTCTCGTAAAGATAAAGTGAATATTACAAATTGTACTTTCTTATTTTATAACGCATGGTTCTCAGACTGATTTTCAAATTTTTTGCTGCCAGAGATTTGTTGCCGCCGGCTTTGTCGATGGCGTCCTTCAAAATCATTCGTTCAGCAAACTCCATCCTTTTGCGATAAGAATCTTCGTCGATGTGGCTATTCATGTTTTTCATGAAATTTCTGTCCGCCTCAGAATAGAGCGTCAGTGGCAAAAATTCCGGCAAAATTATGTCGCCTTCGCCGAGCACGATGGCATTCTCCACAGCATTTTCCAACTCGCGTACATTACCGGGCCAATCGTAATTCATGCACAAATCCAATGCCTCTTCGGAAATACGCATGATCGGTCTGTTATTTTCCTCGCATGTTTTTTTTATGAAATATTCTATTAACAAAGGAATGTCATCTTTCCTTTCCCGCAACGGAGGAATGAAAATAGGGATCACATTTAACCTAAAGAAAAGGTCTTCGCGGAATTTTCCTTGTTGCAGTGCCAGTTCCAGATCACGATTGGTCGCCGCGATTACGCGCACGTCCACTGGAATTGATCTTGTCCCGCCAAGATGGGTGATCTCTTTTTCCTGCAGCACGCGTAGTAATTTGGTTTGCATGCTTTCAGAAATATCGCCGATCTCATCGAGAAAAATAGTGCCGCCTTCCGCCAGCTCGAAACGACCTTTTTTGCGCGACACGGCACCGGTGAAGGCACCTTTCTCATAGCCGAAAAGTTCACTTTCCAATAGCGTCTCCGGCAGCGAAGCGCAGCTAATTTCCACCAATGTTTTATTCGCACGCGGACTGTTATAGTGAATGGCGCGGGCTACAAGCTCTTTGCCGACCCCACTTTCGCCGCGAATGAGAACAGTGCTTTGCGACTGGGCAACTTTTTCTATCTTGCGATAGATTTCGAGCATCACTTTGCTTTTGCCAATGATGTTTTCAAAAGCGTAGGATTTTTTTATCTGTTTTTTGAGCTCAATATTTTCACTTAAAATTTCACTTTCCTGAATCGCTTTTTTTATGGTAATAAAAAGTTCATCCAGATTCAGCGGTTTGGTGAGATATTCGTACACTCCTTTTTTCATCGCTTCCACTGCGTCTTTCACGGAACTGTAGGCAGTCATAACGATGGTTTTCATCCCCGATCTCGTCGTGCGAGTCTTCTCATATAATGACAAGCCATTGATGTCCGGCAAACGCAAATCAGTCAAAAGAATGTCAAAGTAATCGTTTTCCAGAATCTTTAGCGCTTCTTTCCCTGTTTTGACGCCGACTGTTTCATATCCTTCATCGCGCAAAATTTCAATCAAACCGGATAAAGTGTTTGGATCATCTTCCACGATTAATATGCGTGCCATAATTTCCCTTTTTGAAAAAATGCCTCACTTTTTCTGAAAATTGAAATGTAATTTCAAATTAGGAGAAAGGTGACTTTCATGTCTGAATAATAATTAACAAAAAAATCTGATAATTACAAGCATTTTTTTTAGTGCGTGTTCTATTGCTTTTTTACTGATGTGCAATAAGAACATCATCCAGTGCCTCGAGAAATTTTTGCAACTCGTTTTTGCCAATATTTACCAGATGTCCCACGCGAATAATTTTATTTTGCAATTTCGCTTGTCCACGGGAAACGATGATGTGATGTTCATTTTTCAGCCGGTCAATGATTTGATTTGCCTCCCCGGAATGCTGAAAATCGAGCACTGTCAGTGAATTTGACGGATGCTGGGGGAAAATAAAAATGTTTCTTTTGTTCAATTCTGTCCTGAAAAAAGCAGCGATAGCCTCTCGTTCGCGCCAGATAGCAGGTAGCGTTTGTCCTGAAATCTTGTCCAGAATAACTTTCGCCGCCATGATGTGCGGCACTGCTGGCGTGAATGCACTGCCAATTTTTAAACGTTGAGCCTGGCGGTATTTGGTCAAGTCGAGATAGTAGCGCGGCAACTCCGCTAATTCTGCTGCTATCCAGGCGCGGGAGTTTACAGCGACAAAGGCCATTCCCGGTGGTAAGCCCAGCCCCTTTTGCGAAGCCGTGACAGCCACGTCGATTCCCCACACATCCATTTTAAACGGCATCGTTGGAATGGAAGAAATGGCATCTACGATGATCAGGGCATCTGTGTGAGGGCGGATTGTCGGGATAATTTTGCCCAAGTCAGTCAACGCACCGGTGGAAGTTTCACAGTGGGTGAGAAATATCCCCTTCAAATCAGGAGTGGCAGCAATTTCTCGGAGAAGATGTTCACCTGTAATGCTCTTTCCCCAATCAAGCGCTATTTCATTTACTTCAAGTTTAAATCTTTGGCAGATTTCTCTCCAGCGTTCGCTGAACTTTCCGCTGGAAACAACGATGACTTTGTCACCGGGGCTGAAAAAATTGCTCACAGCAGCTTCCATAGCGCCGGTTCCGCTCGCTGTCAAAGGAAGAACATCGTTTTCCGTTTGGAATAAATATTTGAGGCCGACAACGACGTGTTCAAATGCTTCAATGAAATCTGCCGAACGATGATAAAGGACTTGCTCGCTGAAGATTTTTCGCACTTCTTCTGATACCGGCACCGGCCCGGTAGTGAGAAGCAGATAATCGTTTTCTTTCATGGCGATCTATTCTTCTATGAGATGAAAAATGGATTTCAAAATTTCGAGTTTACCTTGTTTGGTAACTGCGGAGAAAGGAATCGTTTCAGCAACTCCCAATTGACGCGCTTCATTTTCGATTTTGTCGAGAATTAACTTTCTTTTGCTGCCTGGGAGTTTGTCCGTCTTTGTCGCAACGACCAGCACCGGCAATTGTGAATGAGCCAGCCAACCGACCATTTCCAAATCGAGTTTGGTGAAGCTGTGCCTGCTGTCAATTATCTGAATGATTCCGCGCAGATATTTATTACTGGAAAAATAGCGTTCGATCAATTTTTGCCATTGTTGTCTTTCGCGTTGGGAAACTTTGGCAAAACCGTATCCGGGTAAATCGACAAAATAGAAATTGTCGTTGATCAGGTAATAGTTCAAAGTGCGTGTTTTACCGGGAGTTGAGCTGGTTTTTGCAATATTTTTTCGGTTTGCCAGTACGTTAATGAGCGTGGATTTGCCGACATTGGATCTGCCCGCAAAAGCGACCTCCGGGAGCCGGCGTTTCGGTAATTGTTTGATTTGAGTGAAGCTGCCAATAAATTCTATTGATTGAATTTTCATTATTTACCATATTTTATTGGTTATTTTCAAGAAACTTTAAGTTTCTCATAGGAAATTAGGTTCGTTGCCTTTTGACAAATCTCTAGCACTATTCAGGGATGGCTATTCCGGAAGCCGCTGAAGCGGCTAATTAGCTTGCAATGTTGATTTATGGGCACCACGATGAATCGTGGTGTTAATACAACCGACTTTTTGATCGACCGAGCTGTGTTAAAAGTTAAAAAATTAGAAAAACCACGAAGGGCACGAAGAATTTATAAGTCTTTTAATTTATTTATCTTCAATAAAATATTCTTTGTGACCTTTGCGCCTACTTTGCGTCCTTTATGGTTTCAAAAGGCTTTTGATACAGCCATGTGTAATACAAACCAAAAAGCAAATAGCTGCTTCAGCAGCTTACAAAATTATAAATAGACGACTCAAGCTGAACAGTTACTTTTATTGCTGTTAATTTCACGCGGAAAAATTGCGCGGGTTTTAACCAATCGCCAAATTGAGAAATGTGTGAATCACTTCATTTAATTAAGTGTTCCCTCAAAAAAAAACTTCCTGTATCAAAAGCAAGGGTACAGGAAGATTTTGAATTTGAAAGATCATCTATTTGTTGAAAAATTATGCTGTTTTTTTCACTTTCTTGTAAACGATTGTCGGTTCCTTGCGTTTCGTAACGACTTCTTCAGTGACAACGCATTTCTTGACATTTTTCATGTCCGGCAATTTGAACATAATTTCCAGCATCATTTCTTCCATTATTGCGCGTAGCGCTCGGGCGCCTGTTTTTCGCTTCAAGGATTCTTTGACAATGGCGTGCAGCGCTTTGTCTTCGAATTCCAATTCAACATTGTCCAGCTCAAATAGCTTTTTGTACTGTTTTGTGAGAGCGTTTTTCGGCTCAATGAGGATGGTGTATAACGCATCTTCATTCAACTCATCGAAAACGCAATTGATGGGCAGTCTGCCGATGAGCTCGGGAATCAACCCGAATTGCAACAGATCTTCCGGTTGCACATGGCGCAGGACAGAACCGATATTGTCATGCCGTTTTTTCTGCAAATCAGCTCCGAAGCCGAGTCCTTTTTTGCCAAGGCGGCCGGCAATGATTTTTTCGACGCCGTCAAAAGCGCCGCCGACAATGAACAGTATGTTTTTCGTGTTGATATTGATTAAATTTTGTTCCGGATGTTTCCTGCCGCCCTTCGGAGGCACTGAAGCAACAGTCCCTTCCAAAATTTTCAGCAATGCCTGTTGCACGCCTTCGCCAGATACATCACGGGTGATGGACGGATTGCCGGATTTTCGTGCGATTTTATCGATTTCATCAATGTAAACGATGCCCTTTTCCGCTAATTCCACATCGTAATCCGCTGCCTGAAGCAAACGAACGAGGATGTTCTCCACATCTTCGCCCACGTAGCCCGCTTCTGTCAGTGTGGTGGCGTCGGCAATGGTGAACGGAACTTTCAAAAAGTGCGCCAGTGTCTGCGCCATAAGCGTTTTGCCAGTTCCCGTCGGGCCTATCAACAGAATGTTGCTTTTTTCCAGTTCCACATCATCGAAGAATGTGTCGCCGGTTTCCACGCGCTTGTAGTGATTGTACACCGCGACAGAAACGATTTTTTTAGCGTTCTCCTGACCAATGACGTAGTTGTCCAACTCTTTTTTGATCTCGGAGGGCGTACGAATTTTATTCCCGGCTTTGATGGCGCGTCGGTTCCTATCTTCGCGAATGATTTCGCTGGCAGTTTTCACGCACTCATTGCAGATATATACATCCGGCCCTGTGACAATACATTCGACCTGATGCGAGCTTTTGCCGCAAAAAGAACAGATGTATAATCGCTCCCGGCTATTTTCATAATTGTCCATACATGACCTCGATTGTGTCAGATTTTGTCGCTATTTTTTATTTATTTTTCGTGACTGCATCACTTCATCGATGATGCCATATTTCAATGCTTCCTGCGCAGACATGAAGAAATTTCTGTCCGTGTCTTTGGCAATTTTTGAGATAGTCTGCCCTGTGTGTTTTGACAAAATTTTGTTAATTTCTTCGCGTATGTTCAAAATTTCTTTTGCCTGAATTTCGATATCTGCTGCCATTCCCTGAGCGCCGCCTAATGGCTGATGTATCATAACTCTCGAGTGTGGCAGAGCCGAACGTTTTCCCTGCGCGCCGGCTGCCAATAAAACAGCTCCCATGCTGGATGCTTGTCCCAGACAAATGGTCGCAACGTCAGGTTTGATGTACTGCATGGTATCGTAAATGCCCATGCCGGATGTAACGTAACCGCCGGGGCTGTTGATGTACATGTAAATATCTTTTTCCGGATCTTCTGCTTCTAAAAATAATAATTGCGCAATAGCGAGACTGGCGACTACGTCGTCAATAGGCCCGCCAATAAAAATAATTCTTTCTTTTAATAGTCGTGAAAAAATATCATAGGCGCGTTCCCCGCGTCCTGTTTGTTCAATCACTATCGGAACTAAACTCATATTTATCCTCTTTTATTTTAAAATAATCAACCTGAGTAACTTGAAAAAAATTCCCAACATTAGAATTAGTCAGCGGCAATGGTTTCAGCGATCTCCGCTTGTTTGCGCAGGTCTTCCAGCGTCACTATCTTTTCAACGACTTTTGAGTTGTTGATAATGGCATCAATAACTTTTTTATGCAGAAGCTCCTGACGCAGTTGACGACGCATTTTGTCCGTGCGATATTCGCGTCGGATCTTCGGCGCTTCCCGTCCTGCTTTTTTTGCTATTTCTTCGATGTGATCATCAATTTCTTTGTCTTCAACCTTAAGATCTTCCATTTCTGAAATTTTATCGCGAATCATCCACCATCTCAGATTGCGAATTGCCTCGCTGCGAATTTCTTTTTTTATATCTTCTTCGCTGCCTTCCTGCGGATTGCGGGATTTGATCTCTTTTGCTACATCATCCACATAGCTATCAACGATAAAATCAGGCAGTTCGAAGGGGTTTTCCTTGACAAGTTTATCGATGACAATTTCTTCAAAATGGTTATTGTCGTTATCCGCGGCTTGCTTTTCCAGTTGCTCCCGAACTTTTTTTGTCAGGCTTTCCAGAGATTCTTCGCCGACATCTTTGGCAAATTCATCGTCCAATTCCGGCAATTTTTTTTCTTTGATCTCTTTCACTGTCACTGAAAAATAATCAAAATCCGCTTCGCCTTCCGCATTTTCGGGGGCTTGAACTTTAATTTGCCGCGTTTCGCCGGGTTTGATACCCAGCAACTGTTCAGTCACTTCGTCATCATCTTCTTTTGTTCTCAATTGCAAATAACGGTTGTCATATTTTTCTCCGATGAGCGGATGACCGGATTCATCGGTTTTTTGCAGATCAGCGACGATAAAATGTCCCTCTTTTGCTTCGTCTTCTACATTGTCCATCGTGGCGTACTGTTCGCGCAGATTTTCAAGGGCTTCCTCCACTTCAGCGTCAGAAACCTGATACACGCGTTTCTCAAATTTCAGCCCTTTGTATTTCGTCAGCTCAATTTCAGGCTCCACCCTGACAATGGCATTGAAAGTGAGACCGTTTTCCTCGTTAAAGTTAACGTCTTTGACTGACTCTATATCAAAATATTTGATTTTTTCCTGGTCTATCGCTTTTTGCAAAACTTCAGGAATTGCGTCTTCAATGGCTTCTGCTTCAATCTGTTTGCCGTAAACTTTTTTGATCAGATTTAACGGCACTTTCCCTTTGCGAAATCCTTCCAATTGAATTGTCTTTTTGTACTGCTGAAATTTTGCATTTATTTTGTCAGACAGTTCTTCATAAGGAACTTTAATTTCAACCTTTTTCTTAAAATCTTCATGGTCAGCTACTTTTACTTCCAATCTTTACTCCTTCTGTCGTATTTTCAAACAAAACAGTGAATTTTAGTGTCGTGCGAGAGGGGGGACTCGAACCCCCACACCGGAAAAGGTACTAGATCCTAAGTCTAGCGCGTCTGCCAATTCCGCCACTCTCGCGGGATAATTTTAAATATAAAAAAGAAACATGCAAATGTCAATGTTTTTTTAAGTTAAAACGGCAAATTTCAGCTATTCAATGCAGTTTCGTAATAAAAGTTCCGCCGCGCAATGCCATGGCAAATTAAAAGTGCTTTCATTAAAACCTGTGCGTTGATGCTGTGGTGCAATTTTAAAGAAATCATAAATGCAATTAGTGTGCCATGTGTTTAAATTATCTCTATCTCTTAAAAAAAACAATGGATTGGTAAAGAAATCAGGCAGCCAATTTGTGTTATGTTTATCAATTTGCAAGAGGCTGACAACATTCCGAAATTTCATAAATGTATCCTAAAAATCACTCGATTTTTTGTGAAGAGTCAATCTGACCTCTAAAAACCGCATAGCAACATGAATTGCCCACTAATTCTTTGATTTCATACAAGACAAAAAGATGCAAAAAATCTGAAATTTAACCTTGCTTTTTAAGTTGATAATTGATAAATTTAGCCATTGAAATTAAACAGAGGAGATTATTTTATGAAGGCGTTGTTAGAAAAGTTAAACATTAAAGATGTCAATCCCGGTGGTTGCACGGGAATGGATGAGTGGATCACAGAGCCGGACGGCAGAGAATTGGTGTCGTACAATCCGGCTACCGGCGAACCGATCGCGCGGGTGATTCAGGTCGGAGAACAGGGATATGAGAAAATCATCGCCAAGGCAGAGGAAAGATTTTTGAGCTGGCGCATGGTTCCGGCGCCCAAACGCGGAGAAATAATTCGCGATCTGGGTCAGGCACTGCGCGAAATGAAAGAGCCTCTTGGCGAATTGGTAACCTTGGAAATGGGAAAAATCAAAGCCGAAGGTCTGGGCGAAGTGCAGGAAATGATTGATATTTGCGATTTTGCCGTGGGCTTGTCGCGTCAATTGTATGGCTTGATGATGCACTCGGAAAGACCGGGCCATCGCATGTACGAGCAATGGCATCCGTTGGGACCGATCGCGATTATCACCGCGTTCAATTTTCCGGTAGCTGTCTGGGCGTGGAATGCAGCCATTGCTGGCGTTGCCGGCGATACAATGATCTGGAAACCTTCTTCGGAAGTGCCCTTGACTGCCATCGCGGTGCAGCACATCGCCAACAAAGTAGCTGCAGACCACAACGTGGACGGTGTCTTTAATTTGCTCATCGGCGCCGGCAGAACCATCGGCGAGCGACTGATTAATGACTCTCGTATTAAATTGACCTCTTTCACCGGCTCCACAAAAATGGGACGTCGCGTTTCTGAAGCATCTGCCAAAAGATTCGGGCGCACAATTTTGGAGCTCGGCGGCAATAACGCAATTGTCGTAGCAGAGGACGCAAATCTGGATCTGGCGGTACGGGCAATTTTATTCGGCGCTGTCGGTACGGCGGGCCAGCGTTGCACAACGACGCGGCGAATTATCATGCACAAATCCATTGCCAAAGAGCTGTCCGATCGCCTGGTCAGTGCCTATAAGCAGGTCAAAATCGGCGATCCGCTGCAAGAGGGTACTTTAATGGGCCCGCTGGTGACAGAGGCTGCCGTAGAAGATATG
>NATN01000274.1 GCA_002085355.1 Candidatus Zhuqueibacterota bacterium 4484_87
CAACCTGCTTGTGATGTTTATTGATTTTGGCTTCAAAACGACTATAATCCAGATGCTTGCCAGCAAATCAAGCATCGGTCAAATAGAAGTGTTTAGTAATGTATTTTTAAGCCGCCTTTTTGTAATTATCATAGTATTCGTTATTTTTATCTTTGGCGACAAATTACTGGGGTATTTTGACTTATCAAAAAGCATCGTCAGTTATTCTATTTACATTCCCATCATGGTTGCAGCTCAGAGTCTCGATGAATTGTGTATGAGCGGGCTTCAGGGGTGTCATGCTTATCATTTTTCTGCCATTGTATGGGCGCTGCGAAGTATTTTACGATTAGTACTTACATTCATATTCCTCCATTTTTTTAAACTTGATATTTTAGGGCTCGTTTATTCATATATTATTTCATTTGGAATAAGTGCTGTCATACAATATTTGCTTATACCAATTCGGAAAAAATTTATTTTCAGTTTCAAAATAATGAAAGAAATTCTGACATTTAGCATACCAATTCAGTTAGGACGATTCTTTTGGTTTGCCTCAAGCCGTATGAGTACATTGCTGCTGGCAATGTTTGTGGGACCGGTTCAGGTTGCTTATTACGGAGTTGCCGAGCGTATTCCAAAAGCATTTCAAAATTTATACGCAGCCTTTATCTCTGTTTTTTTTCCAAATATGTCAACACTTTTTGCTGAAAAAAAGTATGAAAAAGCAACCGCAACAATGAACCAATCGCTGCGTTTGTTTTCGTTTCTGATGGCTTTTAGTGCACTCGTTATCATTTTATTCGGTAAGCAAATAGTAATTCTTTTGTTTACTTCTGAATACGCTGAAAGCGCTCCGGTATTTTCTCTATTGATGGTTGCGCTCCACATGGGATTACTGGTTCAGATTATGGGTTACACTTTGACTTCGGCCGGCTATCCAACACGTTCTCTTGTTGAAAATATTTTCCGAGCCACCAGCGTGGTATTACTCAGCTTTTTGCTGATTCCCAGGTTTGGCATTATCGGCGCTGCCATGGCAATTCTGTTTGCCAATTATATGAGCAATCCATTAGCTATCTGGCTGCTGAGGAGAATTGATATCCATGTCAACAATCGAAAATACATGCTCCAAACCTTGACTCTCTGGGCATGTGCAATCACATTTTACTTTCTGAAATTAGATAAAATTTATTTCAAAATTTTGCTATTGTTTGTATATATTTTAATAAATATTTTGTTTGCTACCATTTCCGTCAACGATATTAAACTCATCATCCCGGAAAAAATCATTAAGCGCGTTCGTCAGGCACTCAGATTCAAAAAACGATTGCCTGAGACAAATTAAAAGAGAGACTTTATTTATGACTCGAGTAGCTATGATCGTTTTTTCCTACTATCCTAACGACACTAGGGTGAGACGTGAAGCCGAGGCATTAGCCCAAGCCGGCATATCAGTTGATGTCTTATGCCTGATCTACCCTGGCGAGCCGAAAAATGAAAAAATAAATGGGGTTAATGTCCATCGTATTAAAATTGAGAAAAAAACACGTCCCGGAAAAGCTCATCACATTTGGCAGTATAGCTATTTCATACTAGCGTCTTTTTTCAAATTATCTGCTTTGCATTTAAAAAAGAAATTTGATTTTGTTCATGTGCACAATCTGCCAGACATTCTGGTATTAAGCGCATTAGTTCCGCGCATTAGAATTCTTAAATTATTTGAAAAATTTTCAATAAAATTATGCGAACATGTTATTGTGGCAACGCCATTTTTAAAGGAGACCGTAGTCAAACGTTCTGCCCAAGAGGATAAAGTGACGACGATTCTCAATTTGCCGGACATTCGTTATTTTGAAAACTTTAAAACGGAAATCAGGAAGCGACCGGATCCATTCAACTTGATTTATCCGGGCACATTCAGCAAAATTCACGGCGTGGATATTGCTATTCACGCAGTTAAAAAGGCGATTGCTGCTTCACAGATTAATATTCATTTGCACCTTTATGGCTTGGGAGAAGAAGAAGAAAATCTTCATTTATTAGTTGAAAAACTCCATTTGCAGCAGCATGTTTTTTTTCATCAAATGGTACAGATTGATGAACTTGCGGAAATTCTGACCACAATGGATATCGGACTTGTACCAAAACATGATGGTATTTTTATCGGAGAGGCAATCAGCACAAAAATGTTCGACTATGCAGCAGTCGGGTTGCCGATCATCTGTTCTAAAACTTCCGGAGATTCGCTCTATTTCGACGAAACAATGGTACAATTTTTTGAACCGGGCAATAGCGACCAACTTGCTGAATCTATTATCAAGCTGTACCATAATTATGAATTGAGAAAAAAATATTCGGAAAATGCCACAAAATTAATTCGCAAAATGAATTGGCAAACAGTCCAAAGAGAACTAATTGACATTTTTACAATTTAAATTGTTTCTTTAAAATATCATGGATAAAACAATAAAAAACTTAACAATTAAATTGCTCACCACAGCAGAAGAACTGGAATCCGTTCGCGAGTTCTGGCAAAAGCATAATCAACATCCTTACAGTGATTTTGAATATTTTGCTTTGTCCTCTCAGATTGAAAAAAGATTTATTCAGCCTTATGTTTTTGTGCTGTATCAAAATGATGAACCGGTCACTCTACTGGCTGCCGCTTTGCGGTCATCCGAAATAAAATGGAGATTTGGCTACCTCCCGCTATTTAAAAGTAAAGTTAAGTCAATCGACGTTAGCTATCGAGGGATTTACGGAGACCTATCAGAAGAAAATTGCAATTTATTGGTAAAGGCTCTGCTTGATACTTTGAAGACAGGAAAAGCAGACATGTGCTTTTTTGATCACTTGAGAATTGATTCTCCATTCTATAAAGCTGTAAAAAGAATCCCTAAATGGAGAAGTCGTGATAATGCTGATTATGAAAATCCACACTGGACTTTATTCTTAGAAAATTCGTTTGAAATATTTTATAAAACTCGGTCTAAAAACACAAAATCAAATATCAGAAAATACCGAAACCGGATGATAAAAAATTTTGGCGACGATTTGCGTCTTGAATTTTATACCAAACTCAAAGATATTCCTTCTGCCGTGGAAAACATTGAGACAGTCGCCCAAAAAACTTATCAGCGAAGTCTTGGCGCCGGATTTTTGAACAACGAAGAGACGCTAGTTAAATGGGAATTTTTGGCGAAAAAAAATCGCCTGTTTAATGCTGTTTTGTTCATCAAGGAGAAGCCGATTGCTTATTGGGACTGGATTCTTTATAATGGCGTCGCATTTTCCATCGCCACCGGGTACGATCCGGAATACCATTATTATCACCCGGGACATTATCTTTTAATCGCCTGTATCGAGTATTTTTGCAATGCGCCAAATTGTGATATGATAGACTATGGTTTTGGCGAAGCCCAGTATAAAAGGATGTTGGGATCCGAGATGTGGTTAGAATCCCCAGTCAGCATTTTCGCGCCTAATTTAAAAGGACTCAAGTTAAAACTAATGAAAATGCTGACCATCGGTACGTCACAATCCATAATTTCTATATTGGAAAAATTAGGACTTTTGGGTTTTATTAAAAAACTATGGCGAAAAAAACTTTCTTCAAAATAAGTACGTAAAAAGTCGAACCGGAGAAAACGCAGCAATCTGGAGTTTGTTGAAATATGAAAGTATTAATGATAGACGCTCTGGTTGGGAGTGATTATTCCGAATGTCTTTGTTCAGCTTTAAAAAACACAGGGACAGATATCGCTCTTATTGTACCGGAAAATAAATCCACCAGGGACACAATTGAATTTCCGTTACTGAAATGGCTGCCCACTAAAGATAAACAGGCGAGCAAACTTGCAAAAATATTTAAATTCTTGTTTTACCTGATCAGAGTTTTAAATAATATTCGCCAAAATAAGGTTGATATTGTTCACTATCAATTTTTCAGACGAAAAAGCGAGGTGCTCTTCTTTTATTTATTGAAGCTCTTAAAAGTAAAATTAGTTTATACTGCGCATAACGTGATGCCGCACGAGAACGGGCGATTCGATTTTAAAATTCAATCATTCGTGCTTAAAACAGCAACCGCAATAATTGCCCACACGCAAACACGCAATTCATAAAAAATAAATTAATCGAGACTTTTGAGATCGAAAATGAAAAAATTTATGTCATCGCCCATGGCAATTACGACTCCCAACTACCGGAAAAACAGATATCCAAAAAACAAGCAAGAAAAAATTTAAGCATCCGTCAAGACGAAAATGTCATTCTTTTTTTTGGTGCAGTGAAAGCATACAAAGGCCTGGATTTGTTATTGGATGCCTTTGAGATAGCAGCATCTCAGAATCAAAATTTAAGGTTGGTTATCGCCGGTTCGCCGGATACAGAAGAACTAAAGAATAAATATGCAAATAAAATTAATCAACTTAAATCAAAGAACAGAATTATCCATAATTTTGCTTATATTCCAACGGAAAAAGTCGCAGATTACTTTTTAGCCGCAGATATTATCGCACTTCCTTATAAAAATATTTATCATAGCGGAATTATTCATCTGACTTTTTCGTACGGTAGGCCATTCGTTGCGACTGACGTGGGGGATTTCAGAGAAATGGCGGAAGAAGGAAAATGTGGCAAAATCTCCCCCGAAAACAGCGCAACGAGTTTCGCGGAAACGTTGCTGGATTGCTTTGCTGATAAAGAGCTTCTGGAAAAAATGGGGAAATATTGTAAAAAAATCAGCGATACAAAATATTCATGGAATGACATCGCAAAAAAAACACGCGATTTATATGAAAATCTTTTGAGCAAATGAGAAGAGACGCAATAAAAAATACGACTGATGATAACCCAAATTTGATTGAGGTAACAGAAAAGTTACATCCGATTTATAGAATCCTTGCGGACGTTTCATTTTTTGTCTTTCTATTTTTTGCTTTTTTCGGCACATCAATGCCGTTTCAGGCGAGGAATTATGACGTCCAGCAAATCGGCTCCAGCAATCTCATCAATCAGGTTGTCTATACATTACTATTCTTATTAGCCGCCATTTCTGTTTTGCCTAAGCTTAAGCAATTAATTGAACTCATCAAAAAAGAGCAATTCCTTTCTTTATTCCTCTTTTGGTGTACTTTATCGATAGTATGGTCAAATTATAGCTTCATCGCATTGAAAAGACTTTTTCAGTTTTACACAGTCGTAATCATCTGTCTGTCAGTTTTGCTACACCATGACTCCCTGGTTGCCATAATGAAACATTTTAAAATACTTCTTTCCATTTATCTTGTGCTCACCCTGATTGCTGTGCTGACAATTCCCGGCGCTTCGGACCCGACCTCCTATTCATGGCGGGGTTTGACGCCATCAAAAAATCTGTTGGGCCAATCTGCGCTGATCAGCATTCTCATCTGGTTCAATTCGATTAAACAAGGGAATTTGCCAAATAAATTAATATCAATATTTATGTTAATAATTTCATTGATTTTGCTATTTGGCTCGCTAAGCATGACATCCATCTCAGTATTTTTTATTATTGTTTGTTTAGCAATATTATTCAAGACCGAGCGATCACTTTTCTATAAATTGGGTATCGGAAATTCATATTCCGCGATGGTTCTCATCGCTGTTGGATTTACTTTTTTCGTGACCTACTATACTGCTCCTGAAGTTTTAACAGCCCTCCCGGAATCTTTTGGGAAAGATGCAACCTTTACAGGTAGAACTGAATTGTGGAGCGACATCTTTCAGGAAGTTAAAAATCAATTTATTCTCGGTCATGGCTTCAACAGTTTTTGGGGAATTAATAATCCGAATCTTTATTATCTCTATCAAAAATATATTTGGCTTCCGAATCAAGCTCACAATGGATATCTGGATATTTTGATAGATGTGGGAATTATCGGTTTATTACTTTTCATCGGCTTGATTATTAAATATTTCATCAATTTCAGACGTCTAAATAAACCGCACTTTTGGATATGGTTTTTTATCGCCGGATTAGTAATTAATCTACAAGAGACAACTCTTTTCTCGCCCAAACATCCGTCGGGGATAATGTT
>NATN01000099.1 GCA_002085355.1 Candidatus Zhuqueibacterota bacterium 4484_87
AACTACAATTTTATGTCGATCAGGCATCGTTTAAAGGGGACGCGGATGGCATTAACAGCTATCTGGAAGTTTATATTTCAATCCCTTCCTATCAATTCAAATATCAGCAAAAAGGAAAATTCTATCTCGCCGGTTACGAGATTGCGGTCACTTTGTTTGATAAAAGCAATAAACAAATCACTGAAAAAAAATGGCAGGGAATTACCAAAGTTGACTCCCTAAAACAGGCTGAAGAATTGACAACAATCGAAGTCGCGGCATTTATGGTTCCTCCCGCGGACTATCGGGGAGTAATCCAAATTACCGATCTCAATTCTTTCAGCGCAGGGCAGGCGGAAATCCCCGTGGCTGTAAAATCTTTTGCCGGAGACTCGCTCGTGCTGAGCACAATTCAATTTGCCCGCTCCATTCAGAAAATCGCCAATCTGAATAAATTCACCAAGAATAATATTGAAATTATTCCCAATCCGTCGCGTGCTTTTGGTATAGAATCTCCGTTTGTCTTTTTTTACGCTGAAATCTACAATATCGCTCACAATGAGGACAAGCCAACGCAACTTGTCAGAGGTTATTATCTGATTGATAACCACGGCGATACGTTGAAATCTGAAGAGAAAAAAATCTCTCCGCACGCAGAATCGTCTGTCTGGGCAGGAAAAATCAACATTCTCGACGTCATTTCCGGCACATACGATTTATATCTTTCAATCTCCGACCCAGCAACCGGTGTCAGGGCAGTACAAAAGGCTGATCTCTGGATCAACAATCCGTACAAAGTCCTGAGCTACCAGCAATACCGCAAGGAAGACATTGAAGAATTCAAAGCGCAAATATATTACATTATTGATGAAAGCGAGCGGAAATTTTTTGATGAGTTAGAAACGCCTGCGCAAATTAATTATATTAACAATTTCTGGAAAAATATCGACCCTGAATTTCGCACCGAACACCTGAAACGTTTTTACATCGCGCAGCAACGATTTGGTTCGCCTACCCTTCCGGGCTGGAAAACAGATCGCGGCAGAGTTTACATCATGTACGGGCCTCCGGACGATGTCGAACGCCAACCAGCCAGTTTATCAACTCGCGCCTTTGAAATCTGGTATTACGAACACATGAAAGGCCAAGCGCTGGTGCAATTTGTCTTTGCCGACCTGGGAATTCAGGGAAATTATCAATTGGTTCACTGCGACCTGAAAAGCGGACAACGGCTGGAAATTTTTAACCCAAATTGGCGGGACGAAATTCGCATTTCAAGATAACGGCTTAACTGTACAACATTTTCAGACACAATAACTTTTGCAGCTAAAAAACCGCCACTGATTTGCATATAATTTTTCGACAAATATTTTAATGTTCAAAAAGAAAGCGGGCGTCATGCCCGTTTGTCTTTCCTTTCAACAAATTTGAGGAAAAAATGGCAGCGAAATCTGATTCTGCTTCATACCCAAAAACTTCGCCGCTTCAAAAAATGTTGCTCATCGGGCTTGGATTAGCGTTCATCATCGCAATTGAACTGATTTTGCAGGTATTCAATATCAGCAATCGTTTATCAGACGAGGACCCATTTGTCGGATTTGAGAATGTTTACCCGCTGTTCGGGGAAAAAACATTAGCAAACGGAGAAAAAGTTTATCGTACCAATGCCAATAAATTGTCATTTTTTAATGACCAGCAATTCCTTAAAATAAAACAGGACAGCGTGTTTCGTATTTTCTGTTTCGGAGGCTCCACTACTTACGGCAGACCTTATCGAGCAGAAACAAGTTTTCCCAGATGGCTGGAAATCAATCTCAATTTAGCTGATTCAACGCGGCATTATGAAGTGATCAACTGCGGGGGAATTTCTTATGCCAGCTATCGCATCGTCAATCTGGTCAAAGAAGCCGCTAACTATCAGCCGGATTTATTCATCATTTACAGCGGTCATAATGAGTTTTTGGAAGCCAGAACTTACGAAAATTTTCTTCAGCAGAACAAACGTCTAAAAAAGGTGCGGTTATTTTTCGATAAATTTCGTACCTATCGTCTGCTGCGCAAGACTGTCAATAGAATAAAGCAAGATATTAAACCGAAAAAAAGCAAATTAAAAGATGAAGTGAGTACAATTCTCGATGCCAGTGCCGGATTGGATCGCTACACTCGAGAAAGCATTCAGAAGGATCAGACGATTGCTCACTTTCGTTACAACCTGGAACGGATCATAAAAATTTCGCAAGGCCAAAATATTCCACTGGTTTTATGTACGGTCGTCAGCAATGTCAAAGATTTCTCTCCTTTCAAATCGGAACACAAAAAGAATCTTTCCGAAGATAACCATCGAAGGTGGGGCAGCTATTTTCGCAAGGGAATTGAATTGCAGGAAACGGGTAACTTCACTGATGCGCTGAAAAATTACTACGAAAGTTTTTCCATTGATAATGAATACGCTGAATTAGCCTTTCGCATTGCGCAGTGTTTGTACCAAACCAACCAATTTAAATTGGCAAAAAAATATTTTTATCTGGCGCAGGAATTGGATGTCTGTCCTTTGCGAGCGCCGGCCGGCATCAATAAGGCAATCCGTGACTTGAGCATCCAATACCAAATTCCCCTCGTTGATCTCCAGCCTCTTTTCGCCGATGCGCAAAATCATTACATCCCGGGAAGCCGCTATTTTGTTGACCATGTGCACCCAACGATTCCGGCGCATCAAATGATTGGTGAAAAAATTGCTGAGACGCTGAGGCTAAAACAGATCATTCCATCGCACAGTCAGATTAATCCAAAAAAATTGTATGAAATTTATCATACTGAATTACAAAAACTGCCCGCCGACTATTTCAAAGAAGGCATCTTGAACCTCGCTAAAGTGCTCGGTTGGGCTGGAAAAGAGAAAGAAAAATATGAAATTCTGCGACGCAATGCCGCTTCGCTGCAAAACAATTTTGAATACTACTACATGATCGGCAATAGTGCCGTCAAAAACGGCGAACTCGATGCAGCCATCGATTATTTCCAAAAAGCCATCGCGTTGAATCCAAATTTCTCAGAATCTTACACAAATTTGGGTTTTGCGTTAGAGAATTCCGGTTTTCCTGATGAGGCACTGAAAAATTATCAAACAGCGCTGAAGCTCGACCCTGAAGATTATGTGTCACAGGCAAATATCGGCAGGATTTTTTACATTAAGAACGATCTGGAAAAGGCGAAGGCTGCTTACAAAGCTGCTATTAAAATGAAGTCCGACTATCCGCATGCTCATGAGGGACTGGGAGTTATTTACTACAAACAGGGAAATTACGACCGCGCCCTAGAAGAATTTCGGCGAGCAACTTCTTACAATCCCAATTATGCCGAAGCTTATTTCGATTTGGGGTTGATTTTTTTTGATGAGTATAAAACCGACTCGGCGATGGTTTATTTCAAAAAAGCCATTCAATGTCAGCCAGATTACGCGGCTGCCTATTCCAGCCTTGGCGTTTGTTACTATCGAAAACAGATGCTCAAGCAGGCGATTGAGAACCTGGAAAGAGCTGTCTCTATCAACCCCAATCTCGCTAAAGCGCACAACAATCTCGCCGTCGCCTACCATAGCGCGGGTAAAATCGAGCTCGCCTGGCAGCATTTGCAGCGCGCTAAAAATATGGGCTATCAGGTTCATCCGGAATTTATTAAACTGCTCAAAAAAGAACGAAAGAGCAGGAACAAAAAATGACTTTTTTGGCGACGCGAACTCAACTAAGTATTTAAATTTTTGTCATTTTTTCCTTGCATAAATGAAAATAAATTTTATTTTAAAATTTAATGATCTTCAAATTAGCCGCAAAAAAGAGTAATCATTAGGAGTATGGTAATGACCGGAATTTTGGATGCGATTTACGCTTTCATGGACTCTTTCGTCAAATTCATGTGGGGAAACTGGATGATTGTGCTGCTGGTCGGTACGGGCATTTTGTTGAGCTTTGTGACCCGTTTCATTCAGTTCAGAAAATTCTTCCTTTCGCTTAAATATCTTTTTCAAGGCGGCAAAAAAAGCAAAATTCTGAAAGATACAGAAGGTGATATTTCGCCATTCGCTGCTCTGATGACTGCACTGGCGGCAACAGTGGGAAACGGAAATATCGCGGGCGTTGCTGCAGCCATTGCCACAGGAGGCCCGGGCGCGCCGCTCTGGATGTGGATTTCTGGCTTGTTCGGTATGGCGACGAAATATGCAGAATGTTTTTTAGGCGTCAAATATCGTAAAGTTGCCGAGGACGGCAGTATGGCGGGCGGGCCCATGTATTATATCCGCTACGGGATAAAAAATAAACCTTTTGCAAAATTTTTAGGTATGTTATTCGCAGTCGGAGGTGGGATGACTGCTCTCCTCGGTACAGGGAACATGATGCAGTCTAATTCCATGGCGCTGGCTATGAGACAACAATTTGGGGTACCGACAATATTGAGCGCCATCGTGATTACAGTTTTGGTTGGCATCGTCATTTTAGGCGGTATTAAAAGGATAGGCGCTGTAGCGGAAAAGCTGGTACCGGCGATGATCATTTTCTATCTCGGCGGAGCCCTGGCCATTCTAATTTCCCGCTACACCCAAATCGACGATGCCTTTGTGCTCATTTTCAAATCCGCTTTTTCGCTGCAAGCAGCAGGAGGCGCGCTCATCGGTACATCGGTGCAAAAAGCGATCAGTTTGGGCGTCCGGCGCGGTGTACTTTCCAACGAAGCAGGTCTTGGCTCTGCCGCCATTGCCCAAAGTGCAGCAAAATCTCCGGACCCGACATTCAACGGACTTCTCGGCATGACCGGAGTTTTTATCGATACAATTTTGGTGAATACGCTGACAACATTGACAATCGTTGTCACCGGCGTATGGAAACTGACACCAGCGTGCGGCGTCGAATTAGTAAAGGAAGGACAAAAATTAGCTCCTGATGTGGTCAATAACCTCCACCCGCAAGTAATAGATATGGCGCATAAAATCGGCTACGATCTTTCTGCCGGAGGGCTTTCCAGCACAGCCTTGACTGTGGAGGCGTTCAATTCCGTTATTCCGTTCGGCGGAATTATCATTGCTATCGGTTCGCTTATTTTTGGCTACACCACTCTACTGGGCTGGGCATATTACGGAGAACAATGTTTCGGTTACATCTGGGGCGTGAAATCAGATAAAATTTATCGTACGGTTTTCATCGCGCTCCTCTTTTTCGGAGCTTTGCTCACAGGTCATTATATGGATATTGTCTGGAATCTGGGAGACAGTTTCAACGCGATTATGGCAATTCCAAACCTGATAGGATTACTATTTTTGTCGAGTATTGTATCAAAAATTACCAAGGAAACTTTTAGCAAAAGCTAAATTTATGAATTGACTACCATAAAAAACTGTTGAAGCAATTCTATATTTTGGGGTTTGATGGCATAACATCCGAACTATTAATTCAGGTCTTATGTCATCAAGCAACCGAAACCCAAAAAACCGTTTCAATGGTTTGCAGCATACTTTTATGACTTTAATTTGAAATTTAGAAAAAGTTTCTTATCATTATCTGCGAAAATAATCTCTATTGCACATATAAATTCTCAAAAAATATTATTAAATCATCTGAAATCAAACCAGGCTCCTGTGAAATTAACTTACAAACTAAACTTTTGTAAAAAACATGTTTTTCGCTCAAAAACAAGAAAAGCAGCAAAGATTAACCATGAAGCTCACCAAGAATGCACGAAGGACACAAAGATTTTTAAACAACCTTATTGAAGTAATTTTTAAGGTATTAGACTTATTTGATAAAAATATTCAGATTAATTTTTCCTTTGTGAGCTTTGCGCCTCCTTTGCGGACTTTGCGGTAAAAAATCAAATAGGCCTTCTACTGAAGATAGTCCATTCACATAAAGGAATTTCAGTATGAAAAAAATTTCATTTTCCACTGTTAGCATCTTATTTCTTGCCCTTGTTATCAATATTAATGTCTTGATTGCTGAAAATCACCCGGAAGGGAAATTAGATGTATTTGTAACTTTCATAGTCACCGTTCCGGAAAATACTCCTGAAAGTGATACTGTTTTTATCGCCGGAACCATGAATAATTGGGACCCCGGATCAGGAGAAGGATCTTCCTCCGATGATTTACCCATGACAAAAATTTCAGCCAATCAATGGCAATTGACGCTTTCGTTATCACCGAATAATTCTTATGAATACAAATACACTCGCGGCAGTTGGAATAGCGTGGAAAAAGACGAACAGGGCAACGAAATTGACAATCGTGAAGTTCATGTACCGTTTTACGCCATCACGATTAATGATACCGTTTCCACCTGGCGGGATGTATTAAATCCGGTGACTCCGGAAAATGTCGATCCGGTCATTACAATTTACAATGATTCCCCGCAAACTTCCATAGCAATCACCTGGGCTTCTGCAGCAAAAGGCACGAACACCGTTCGTTATGGGATTAACGACATTAGCGAGAATCAACTTGTCGTGGAAGAAAGTCGGGATATGGTCACAAAAAACGACAGCTTGATTCACGTCGCCCGTTTGACTGATCTGCAACCCAACACAACATATTTTTATCAAGTAGAAACTCAGGGAATTTATCAAAGCGATACATTGAGTTTCACCACGGCGCCGCCACAGGATAGCTCATTTATGTTCATTGCCTTTGGCGACAACCAGCCTGCGGTCAATACTACAATTTTAAATAACATTATCCGGGAACATCCGACGTTTGTGCTTCATACCGGTGATCTGGTGCAAGACGGCACCCAGCTCAATCAATGGTTTGATGTCTTGCATGACCATCAGAATCTCACAAGTACCACGCCAATGATGGTTATTTATGGTAATCACGAGGAAAATTCACCCTATTTGACAAGTTTTTTCACATTTCCCGACAACAGTTCTTCCGATAGCTACCAGGGGCATTGGTATTCTTTTGACTATAACAACGTTCATATTATTGGCTTGGATATTTACCAGGATTTTAAAGCAGGAAGTGAGCAACAAGATTGGTTGCTAAATGACCTTCAATCCATTGGTGAGGAGATTTCTTACACTATCGTATTCCTCCATGAACCGCCTTACAGTTCCGGTAAGCATGGCGGCAATCTTGAAGTGCAACAATACTTGCTCCCCATCTTTAAAGATTACGGTGTCGATTTGGTTTTTTGCGGACACAACCATCTTTACGAACGAAGTATCATTAATGGAATACCATACATTACCACCGGCGGAGCAGGAGCCACTCTTTACGACTACTATCCGGGGATTAATCCTTTTTCCGTATATGTCGAAAAAGTATTTCACTATTGCAAAATTTACGTCACCCGGAATAACCTGTGGGTCGAAATGATTCGTCAAAACGGCAGCGTAGGAGATGTGCATTATTCCATGCAAACGGACGGGAACGACAAAGACTGGCATTCATGGAAAATTGCTCCGATAGAAGACACAGACAATCTCCAGACAGATCCCGAACTGAAATTGGAACGTTTTTTCATTACACAGGATGTCAATTATTTTTACTTCGGATTCGACGCTCCTGCCCGGACAAAGGGAATTTCCTATGGAATGTATATCGACACCGACAATATACCGGGATCAGGAGGAACGACCGACCGCTGGGGCAAAGCAATTACCGCTGTTTCCCGTCATCTGCCGGAAATTGAAATTTATGCCTATCACAAAAACGACGATACTTGGTCAAGCAGCAGCCCCAAATTCTATCACTGGGATCAGGCTAACTCGCAATGGATAAGTGCTTCCGGCGGCATGGGCAGTCTGCCCACAGGCGGAATTTTTTCCATCGACAGCACCAATCGCTTTTTTGAATTAGCAATCCCTAAAACTGCGCCCGGTTTTAACGGCACAGATAGTTTTTTTGTAGAACTATTCACGGTGGGCGAAACCAGCGGCGCCGGCGCATCGGAATCAATTCCTTCAGATTCTTCCATTCAATTTACAGCAGAAAATAAATCCACTGCCATAACTGTTTTGACCAATTTTTATGGTTTCAATATGAGCAACGAGGAAAAACCTGATTCCAACACAATTTGCATTGACGGGGATCCGTTGGACTGGTTGTCAATGGGTATCGAGCCGTTAGCAGTTGACACGGATAGTGCCCAGCTCAATCCAGAATATCAGTTAGACTCGCTCTATGTTTACATGGATAGCATCAATGTTTATTTCGGGTTCCGGACGCCCTGTCAGAACATTGGCTTGCATTTTGGGATTTACATCGACACGGACAACATCGTCGGATCGGGCGGAGCTTATGACAAATGGACATGTGACGTCACTGCCGTACCACGACATCTTCCGGACATTTCAATTTCCGGCAGATGACGGGAAACAGCGGTAATTGCTTTGCCCCAGCGGTCGGTCGTTCCTCCTGATCCCGGTATATTG
>NATN01000100.1 GCA_002085355.1 Candidatus Zhuqueibacterota bacterium 4484_87
AGAACCCGGTTATTATTATATGGCGCTTTTTTTGGCTCGGACCCTAATTGATAACGATGTTTTTCCCGGGGTGAAGGAAATTAAGTTCCCGACTCTGGAGCAAACGCGCGAGGCATTGGGCATTTACGATTTTGTCGCTTACAAGGTGGAATTTGATTTTACAAAGGACAGTTATTTGAGCGACCTAGCGAAATTGAATCCGGCGATCGGGCGGTTGCTTTTGAATATCCGGGAAAATGCCATTACCCGTGCCAAAAAAATAGGTCAGGAATTAATGAAAGAAGATTACGAAGCTGCTAAAAAGAAGGAATGACAGTTCAGATGATTCGTTTTTTAATATATTTAATGTTTTTTTTATCAGGCGCGGCGGGCTTGATTTATCAATTGATTTGGGTGAGAAAATTAGTTCTCATTTTTGGAAATACCACTTACGCCACCAGTAGTATTTTAACAGCATTCATGGGCGGTCTGGCTTTGGGAAGTTATTTGTTTGGAAAATACGCTGATCGCTCCAAAAAGCCTCTCCTGACTTATGGCTATCTTGAAGCAGGCATTGGAATCTCTGCGATTGGTATTCTTTTCCTTTTTCTGCCGATTTCAGATTCGCTTTATATTTGGGCTTTTAATACTTTTGGCAATCACGCGATAATTTTTAATACGATCAGATTTTTGTTCGCCATAATTATTTTAATTATTCCCACAACTCTCATGGGTGGGACACTGCCGATAATCAGCAAATATTTCATCGAAAATTCCGAAAACTTTGGCAGAAGAATCAGCCGCCTTTATGGCTTTAACACGCTCGGCGCTGTTGTCGGCGCTTTTTTTACCGGTTTTTTTTTAATTCGCTGGTTGGGCGTTGCATCCTCGTTGTGGATCGCCATATTCATCAATTTAGGAGTGGCGGGAGTTGCTTTTCTCATCAGTTCAAGGAAATCCCCGTCCGAAAAGAAAATTAAAAAGAAACAGAAGGTTGTTGATAAAAAAGCTGCTGCTGGTGTTCAGAACCAAAAAATCAGCAGCTATTCACCGACCGCTACAAAAATCATTATCTGGTTGTTTGCACTTTCCGGATTTGCCGCTTTGGCTTACGAAGTAATCTGGACGCGCGCTCTCATCTTTTTTGTCAGCTCCACGACTTACTCCTTCACGATAATTTTAGTCACATTTCTGGTGGGAATTTCCCTGGGTAGTTTGATTATTTCCAGATGGATTGACCGGATGAAGCATCTCGTGCTGTGGTTTGCATTGTTCGAGTTCATCATCGCGATTTTTGCCAGCCTGTCAATTCCGCTTTTTATGAATCTGCATTCATTCCAGGTTTTTATTTTGGGAATGATTAATGCCAGCAACTGGACTCAGGTTTCTGTGCTGCTCTTTTTATCGGCAGCTTTTATCATACTGATTCCGACAATTTGTATGGGCGCAGCATTTCCCATTGTCAACCGTATTTATGTCGAGAATATTAAAAAGATCGGAAAAGGAGTCGGCAGCGTTTACATGTCCAATACGATTGGGGCAATTTTAGGCGCGTTCTTGTCCGGTTTTGTGATTTTGCCTTTGATTGGGCTCAATGGGAGTATTTTGTTCATGGCGGTGATTAATTTCGCCATTGGGTTAACCGCTATTTTCACTGAAAAAGATTTTAAGTCGCTGCAAAAAAAATATTTGACTTTTGCTGCGGTTTCGATTTTGCTATTTATCATTGTCAGTGCACTGAGCTTTACATCGAAACCGTTATTTCTCAAGACTGCTGGTTTTCAGGATACACGGTTGCTTTATAAGAATGATACGGCTGCAGCGACCATTAGCGTGCTTGAAAAAAAGGATCAGCTCAATATCTGGGGCGAGAACGTTAGATATTTGAACGTGAATGGCCACAATACTGCGCATACGACATTTTCTGACATCATCATTCATAAAATGCTGGCTCATCTTCCGATGCTGCTGCATCCGTCGCCGAAAAAAGCGTTGGCAATCGGGTTCGGTTTTGGGAATACGTGCCAGTCATTTCTAGAATATGATATGCTCAAGCGGCTCGATTGCGTCGAGTTGGTCGCTGATGAAAAAGTAACGGCTAAATATTTTGAGCATCAAAACGAAGGCGTTTTTGCAGATCCGAGATTTAATTTTATAGTGAATGACGGCCGTAATTATGTGTTGGCGACGCGGAAGAAATACGACATAATATCAATTAATTCCGTTGACCCGAAATTCAGCCCTACCTTGTACACTGATGAGTTTTACAGGCTTTGTTACAAAAAATTGAACAAAAATGGTCAATTAGTCGCCTGGTTGCCGATTTATGGCATGAGTCTGGAAGAGATTCAGGCATTGACAAAGAGTTTTATCAAAGTGTTCCCCAATTCCAATTTGTGGTACAACAATCCGGAACACCTGTTGTTGCTGGGCTTCAAAGGGATGTATCCGTTTGATATCAGAACAATTTTCAACCGCATGAATCTGCCAAAGGTCAAGAATAGTTTAGCGGAAATTCATCTGGATAATGTGTATTCTTTCCTGTCCACTTTTTATTGCGGGAAGAGAATGCTCGAAAAATTCGCGGAAAATGCGCAGAGCCACAGCGACAATTATCCTCTGGTGGAGTTTAGTCAGGTGCCGACAAAAGAAATGATTCCCCAGGTTTACGAGAAACTTGCCAAAAGTCGGGAAAGCGTCATTCCTTATTGTGTCAATTTGGGGGCACTTGGCGAAGCCCAAGCTGTTCAAACAAAGCTTGCTGATTTTGAGAAACAAGCCAAGAATATGATGACGGCACTTTTTACTTACCGTTTGTACGGACAAAATCCCGCGTATAAGGAAGTTACGGATAAAGCAATTGAAAAGATGAGAAATTCAATTGATAAAGAGGAAGAAAATATTTTCAATTTGATCTCATTTGTTGATCTGATAAATCATGAAGATTTTGCCAAAGACAGAAAATATATCGAACGGGCAATCCAAGCGGCACCTGATTTTGCCAAAGCGTACGTGCTCTTGGGTCTGGAGGCGGCCGCGCGAAGTGACTGGACTCATGCGCTTGAATATTACAAAAAAGCGCTGGATATTAATGGCAACTATCCCACTGCGTTGATGAGTCAGAGTTTTGTTTTTATCAAGATGCAGGAATGGGAGAAAGCTAAAGAAACGTTGACAAAGGTTGTCGAGTTAGAACCGGAAAATCCATTTGCTCATTCGAGCCTTTCCCAGGTTTATTACATGCTAAAGGATTATTCATCTGCCATTTCTCATGCGAAAGATGCAATCGAGAATTTTCCGATTGATGCCAATTTATATTTTAATCTTGGGATGATGTATGAGAAAAATAGGCAGATTCCGGAGGCGATTGAGGCATTTGAGAAAGGGTTGAAACTTGTTCCTTATGATAGTCGGGCGATTAAGAAGTTGGATGAGTTGAAGAAAATGAAATAGATGCTTGCTTATATTTTGACTGTCAGATGGTAAAGTGAGCGAGAACATCATTTTTTTGCAGAGGATTGTAAAAGAATGATGAAAAATAATACTACTGTATTGCTATCATAGCGAGGGAAAAATGAATTATTATTTAAGAAATATGTCAATTGGAAATAAAATGAAAAAAATGATCGTTTTTGTTGTTTTGTGGTCAATATTAACAATTCCTCTTACGTTATTTTCACAAGGGAAAAAATTAGATTTCAAGACTGATTTTGCTCGTTTCAAAACAGAGGATAATAAGGACATTTATGTAGAAATTTATTATTCTTTTTTGCGCGAAGGACTGACTTATCTGCATACGAATGAGAGTTTCCAAGCTGGCTGTTTGCTCCAGACTTATATTCAAAAAGGCAAGAAAGCAATGCGTGTTGATAGCCTGGTGATTACAGACACTGTTCAATCTTTGGAAGAAATTTCCGCGACGCAGAAGTTTACCGAACAGACAAATATTGAGCTTGCTCCGGGTGAATATAAACTATTTTCTCGACTGACGGATTTAGTTTCGAAAAAATCGGTGGTGGACAGCCAATCATTGAAATTAGCGCCCTTCAGCGGAGAAAAATTGACAATGAGCGATATTCAATTGGCTGCTCGCATTGCACGACAAGCAAAAGCAGAGAATAAATTCGATAAAAGCGGATTGCGCGTGATGCCCAATGCTTCGTTGGCTTACGGTACAGGTTTTTCTCACTTGCTTTATTACGCGGAAATTTATAATTTGAAATTTCGCCCCAATGAAAAGGCGTCAACTTTCAGGACAAGCTATATTATAAAAGACCCCAACGGGAATATTGTGAAGCAAGTGGAGGGGGCTGTCCGACAAAAACCGGGAAATTCAGCGGTAATTAACGGGTCATTTGATTTGACTGATTTGGTCAGCGGATTTTACACTTTTTCCATTGAGGTCATCGATGATGCAGATGGGAGCAAGGCTATTTCAAGTAAGAATTTTTCAATTTACAAACCGGAAGATTTTATTGTAAAAACTACTTCGAAACCGTTACCTAAAGTTGAGGTGAGAGTTAACGAATTCAAAGACATGGATGAAAAATCACTCGATGCTTATTTTGATAAAGTAAAATATATTGCTTTAAAAGATGAGAAAAAAATATTCAAAAAGCTTGATCGAAACGGAAAAATCAATTTTCTTTTAGAGTTTTGGGCACGACGCGATCCGGAACCCCTGACCAAAGTTAACGAAAGAAAAGAGCAATATCTCCAATTATTGCGCTATGCAGATGAGAAATTTGCCACAGGCAAAAAAGCCGGTTGGAAAACAGATCGTGCTCGGGTGCTATTGGTTTACGGGAGGCCGGATGAAATTGAAAGATTTCCTTCGGATAATTCCTATAAAGCCTACCAAGTTTGGCATTACTATAACTTGTTAGGTGGCGTTAATTTCTATTTTGTGGATTTTCGTCAAGTTGGCGATTTCATATTGGTTCATTCAAATCATCCGGATGAAGTGCACCAGGAAGATTGGCGTGACATGTATGCGCGTTTGAGATAATAGATCGTTTTGTGAGTTCGGACAGAGTTGGCGCTTGAATGAGAGATTGTCGCAATTGAAAATGAGAAAAAAATGAATCGCTCTGTAAATTGTGAGCGGGGACCGATCTGCGGTACATCTTGAGGATGCTTAATTTCTATCTCGACCATTGAAAATTGCTCCTCGAAATATTTCTAACCGAAAATAATCGTTCCTCCTCCTAAAATTACGTTCTGAATTTGTTCCAAATACCCGAAAAAAATAACCATGAGAAGCGGAGTGTGTTGCGCAAGAAAAATCAAAGCAATAAAGTAGAGGAGATTTGAAATGCACGTTTGGGGTTTGCATATTCTGGATTTAGCGTTGGTGCTTGTGTATGTAGGAGTCGTAATATGGCTGGGGAAACGGGTCTCTGATCAGACCAATGATACAGAAGATTTTTTTCTTGCCGGCAGAAAACTGGGTAAATTTTATCAGTTATTTTTAAATTTTGGCTGCTCCACAAATGCGGATCAGGCAGTGGCTGTTTCCAGGGAAATTTACCGCCAGGGAATCGGCGGCATGTGGATCCAATTTCTTGTTCTGTTTCTGACGCCTTTTTACTGGTTTACAACGCTGCTCTTCCGCCGTGTCCGATTGACGACAATTGGAGATTATTTCACTGAACGTTTCAAAAGCAAATTTTTAGGCGGAAGTTACGCAATTTTTATTTTGTTGCTTTCAGTTATCGGTGGCGGAATCGGCTATATGGTTGCCGCTAAAACGATGATGGCGATGACGCCCAAAACTTACCAAGAATGCACAGTGGCCGAGAGACGGAGTATCGATGAATTTAAAGAATTCAAATCACTGAAAAAAGAGCTGGAGCAAGGTGCGACTTTTTCGGAAGAAAAGCAGGCGCGATACGAATCATTAATCGAAAAAAATAAACGCGGCGAACTTCATTCTTTTGTTTCGCACACAAATCAATATTGGTTTTACTTCATTTACGCACTCATTGTCGGGATTTACACGATGTTAGGGGGATTTCGCGCTGCCGCGATTACGGATGCGATACAAGGGGTGCTCATCCTGATTTTTTCGTTACTGCTCATTCCCATTGGACTGATAAAAATCGGAGGTTTCGCCGGTTTGCACGCTTCGGTTCCCGATTACATGTTTGAGT
This sequence comes from Candidatus Zhuqueibacterota bacterium 4484_87, assembly GCA_002085355.1. Lineage (GTDB taxonomy): Bacteria > Zhuqueibacterota > Zhuqueibacteria > Thermofontimicrobiales > Thermofontimicrobiaceae > 4484-87. Next base: position 6,132 of record NATN01000100.1, read on the forward strand.
TGTTCGGCTCGGCAACCATGAGCGAATATGCCTGGTACACAATTGTGGCGATGGTGCTGGCAAATCTCGTGTCCATTGTCGCCGTCGCGACCGGAATGCAGACGGCCGGCTCGGCTACAAATGAGATGACGGCACGAATCGGAATGATCGGTGGCATGTTTGGCAAAAGATTAATTATGCTGTTTTGGGCGTTGGCTGGATTGCTTGCCATCGGTCTTTATAGCGGTAAATTGAGCGATCCAGATTTGATTTGGGGATACATGTCAAAAGATTTGCTCATTCCCGGGGCCATTGGGTTGATGCTGGTGGGAATTTTAGCGGCGAATATGTCCAGCCTTGATGCGGGCGCTGTTTCTTATTCTGCATTGTTCATCCGCAATATTTATAAGCCGTTGGTTCCTGATAAATCAGAAGCTCACTATCTTTTTATCGGACGAATTACTATTGGAGTTACTCTCTTGGGCGGCATCATTATCGCAGTCGCAGTTGATAATTTGTTGGAATTGTTCAAATATATCATTTCTATTCCGGCAATTTTTGGCGCCTCGATCTGGCTCGGTTTTATCTGGCGACGGCTGACAAAGTGGGCGGTAATTTTGCAGGTTTTTATTACACTGATCATTTATGCTGTCATTCCCAATTTATTCCAGGGAATGGATTCGGTGAAATTTAATCCAAAATTTTTGAAAGAAACCAATCCCCGCGTCGTTCAGATCAAAACGGATGCGCTGAACGAAGATGTTGAACAGGGACTGGCGGGAAATATCGGTGACAAAATTGCCAAAGAACACATTATCCAGCCGGTCGGAATTTTCTTTGAAAAAGTTGTTCGCGTCAATCCCGACGATCCGACTTCCCGGAAGATGGGAATCGGGCGTTTCAACGCTGAAATTTGGGTTTTGAGTTGGTTTGGAATTGACTTTTCTAATTTCACCAAACCGCAGTTGGTAGCGATGCGTTTTCTTTTTGATGCTTTGTTTCCTTTTGTACTGTTGTTTTTATTTTCATATTTCACGCCGGTTGTTCCCAAAAAAGATCTGGATCGCTTTTTTGCAAAAATCCATACGCCGGTCGGCGCCACGCCCGAGGAAGAAGAAAAAGCTCTGGCAGACGCTTACAAACATCCGGAGAAATATGAAAAGGACAAAATTGTGCCTGGCTCTAACTGGGAAATCTTGAAACCATCAAAAATGGATGTCATTGGCTTCGGAGGGAGTTGGGTGATCGTTGGAGTAATTGTTTTCTTGCTGTGGTTGATGGTGAATATTAAGTAGCGGTCGGGAATGGTTAGCCTCGAAGTTTCAAAGACTCAAAGCAAGAAATAAGAAGAAATCGAAGTTTGAATCCATTGTGTGTGATTCATTTGGGAATCTAAATAGAATTGATTTATTTTACCCAGTAAAAAAGTGAAATTGGAGCCTTTGAGTTTTTCGGGCGAATAGGTAACGAAGAAGGAAAAATTTGTGTGAGGTGCATGTGATAAAAATTGAGACTGGCAGACGTGAATTTGATGAGTTTTATCCGAAAATAAAATCGTTCCTTGAGAAAGATACTCTGGATCTGGTCATTGATGGAAGAAAAATCCGTGGCTACCGCAGTCCCGATTCCCGGGCGATCTGGATTCGCGACCATTCTGACATGTTTCGCGGTTTCCGCTATTTTGAAACTGATTTGAAAAGTGCAGTTGAACATTTCGCAGAAACGCAGGCAGCCAATGGGCGAATTTTTGATTATTTTACTGCCTTTCCGGAAAAGCTGCCCTGCGAAAAAGAGAATTGGAATAAATATGTGCGGGTTCCGGTGGAAGCGGACGTTGAGTTTCGCTTTGTCAAAGCGGTTTACCTGGCGTGGCAGACGACCGGTGACGATGAATGGCTGGAGCGAATGATTCCTCATCTGGAAAAGGCGCTCGCCTATATTACGACGCATCCCTGGCGCTGGGAATCATCGCTGGGATTGGTGAAAAGACCTTATACAATTGATACCTGGGATTTTGCCTACACCGCGGGGAGACATGAATGGCTCCAATTCCAGATTGATGATGATACCTTCTGGGGCATCATGCATGGCGACAACAGCGGATATTACGAAGCTTTTGAAATTATGAGTCGTTTTTGCGAGTATTTTGGCAACGCGCTCCAGGCTGAAGAATGGAAAAAACGTGCTTTGGAATTGAAGCGGAAGATGAACGAGATATGCTGGAACGGACGGTTTTACACCCATTTCGTGAAGTTGACTCCGGTGGAAATTCCCGGCGTCGATGA
>NATN01000101.1 GCA_002085355.1 Candidatus Zhuqueibacterota bacterium 4484_87
AGCGGTGAAGGTGTCGTAATTGCCACTGTACCGCTTTGGGGCTGGGAGATCACGCGACAAGGCTTGAGCTCCGGGATTATTTACTCCGTTCGGCTGGCTGAATTTGTTCTTTTCGCCGCCCTGCTCACATTGACGACATCTCCCATTGAGATGACCGATGCCCTGGATCGTATGCTCGCGCCGCTAAAAAAAATCGGTTTGCCGACGCATGAGTTTGTGCTTATGATGACTCTGGCGCTGCGTTTCATTCCAATTTTGCTGGAAGAAGCTGATCGTATTCAAAAAGCGCAAATGTCTCGCGGCGCAACTTTTGAGGGGAATTTAATTCAAAGGATAAAAAGCGTCATCCCGCTGCTCATTCCGCTGTTCATTTCTGTATTTCGTCGTGCTGATGATCTCGCGCTGGCGATGGATGCTCGCTGTTACGTTGGCGGGAAAAACCGCACCAGCTATAAAATTTTAACAATGAAACGGATGGATGTAATTGCATTGGTATTTGCGATTTCTTATGCGTTCTTTTTCTTCGTCAAATGAGCTCGTTGAAAGGTATTAATTTGGAAAGAAACATTAAAATCACTTTGGAATACGACGGTACAGATTTTTGTGGCTGGCAGGTTCAACCCAACGTGCGCACAGTGCAAGAAGAGCTGGAAAAAGCGTTGCAACAAATTTTTCGAAAAAGAATTCCCGTCATCGGCGCGGGCAGAACCGATAGCGGCGTTCATGCGCGCGCGCAAGTCGCTAATTTTCGTCTCGATTCATCAATGCCGGCAAAAAAAATCATGGCGGCACTCAACGGCAACCTGCCCAAAGACGTCCGTGTGCTCGATGCAGAAGAAACTGATCCGTCTTTCCACTCCCGTTTCGCTGCGAAAAAAAGAATTTATCGCTACTACATCACACGCAAGGAAAAGGCGATCAATCGTCATTATTTATGGTGCTACAAAAACGAACTCGACGTCGAAGCCATGCGACATGCTTCACAATTTTTAATTGGCAAAATAGATTTTAAATCCTTTTGCTCGGAAAATGCGGATCTGCCGCACCATTTTTGTACCGTGGAAGAAAGTCACTGGGAAGAAGATGGCGATCTGCTGATTTACACGGTTTCTGCCAACCGCTTTATTCACAGCATGGTGCGCATTATCGTTGGCACGATGATTGAAGTTGGTCGCGGATATACGCAAGCGGACGCTATCCCGGACATTCTTGCTGCCAGAGATCGGAAAAAGGCAGGCCCCACTGCGCCGGCAAAAGGGTTAATTTTAGAAAAAATTATTTACTGAAAAAATCGACTTGATGGGAAGAAAAAAAATCAGAGTGCAAAAAATATTTTACTGGCAATGAACAAACGCAAAATCAAGGAGGAATGAGAATGAAATTCTTCATCGACACAGCAAATTTAGAAGAGATACGAGAAGCAAACAAATTGGGAATTCTGGACGGCGTGACCACAAATCCGAGTCTGGTCTCCAAAGTTGAAGGAAAATTCGAAGACATCATTCGCGCGATTTGTGAAGAGGTGGACGGCCCTGTGAGTGCTGAAGTTGTGAGTCTGGATGCTGACGGCATGGTTGCGGAAGGAAGAGAATTAGCAAAAATTCACGAAAATATCGTCGTGAAAATTCCCATGACTACAGAAGGCTTAAAAGCAATCCGCCAGCTCGAATCAGAGAATATTCACGTAAATTGCACGCTCATTTTCCACCCGGTTCAGGCTTTATTAGCCGCAAAAGCCGGCGCCAGCTACGTCAGCCCTTTTGTCGGCAGGTTGGATGACATCAACACGTCCGGAATGCAGTTGGTTCAGGACATTGTGTCCATTTTTCGTAATTATGATTTTGAAACGGAAATCATCGTTGCTTCCGTTCGCAGCCCGATGCATGTTTTAGACGCAGCTATCATGGGCGCGCATATAGCCACAATTCCATTCAAAGTCATCGCGCAACTGGCAAAACATCCGCTCACAGATGTGGGGATTGAGAAATTTCTGGCTGATTGGGAAAAAGTGAAAAACAGATAAATCCCCTAAATTTTGGGTAATAATGAAGAAAGTTCTGCTTCTGATTTTTTCAGGTGAATTTTCTCTGCATTATTACCCAGATTCGCGGTTGGAACATTGTAGCGATAACTTTTGTATAAACTTTGAATTAAACGATCAAACTTTTACAAAAAGATCTCATCTCTTGGAATTTGTTGCTTTTGTAATTTATCCTTTTGATTTGCAAGGTTCATTAAAATAGATCGACAATAAAATTGAGCATGGGAGTGAGTTGTTCTTGGGCAGCTTGCTTTTTTCAATTAGTTTTGTTAATTAGGTCACCAATTTGCTCATTCCTTTGCCAAAAAAGGTGGGATAACAATGAGAAAGTTTTTTTTGATTGCCCTGATCTTTTTGGGCGGGGCATTTGCCGGTGTGTGGATGCAAAAAACATTTTTCACATCTGAATCCACACCGATTTTTTATGAAAATGCCGTCACAACCAATCAATCAACGACAACAGGGCAGGCTGCCGTGCAATTGGTCAACAATCAGCCGATTCACTCCTCGCGCGAAACAGCCATCACTCAGGCTGTCAGAAAAATCAGCCCCGCAGTCGTCGGGATCAATGTTTTGCAAAAGTCCTATCGCTCCCCGGGAATAATGATGGATGATCCTTTCTTTCGTTATTTTTTCGGAGGACGGCAGGAGCTTGTCAAATCGCTCGGTTCCGGCTTCATCATCTCACCGGATGGCTATATCGTGACCAATGAGCACGTGGTGCATCAGGCGGTCAAAATTATGGTGACGCTTCCCGATGGCCAACACTTTGATGCTGAATTAGTGGCGTCGGATTACATTTCCGATATTGCATTGCTCAAGATTACTGACGAAAAGCCTTTCCCCTTTGCTATTTTGGGCGATTCAAACAATTTGATCATCGGCGAATGGGCGATTGCCATCGGTAATCCGTTCGGCTTGTTTGACATGGGACAGCCTTCTGTGTCGCAGGGCATAATCAGCGCCACAGACAGAGATTTTGGCAAACAAAGCGACAACAGAATTTACAAAGATATGATACAAACAGACGCTGCAATTAATGCCGGCAACAGTGGCGGGCCGTTGGTCAATAGCCTTGGCGAAGTGATCGGAATGAACACTTTTATTTTTTCCGGCAGCGCCGGTGAAGGCACTTCCATCGGATTGGGCTTTGCGATTCCCATTGATCGCATTAAAAAAATTGTGACCGATTTGCGTCAATACGGCAGTGTTGATCGCTCTTTTTGGACAGGAATTTCCGTGATCAATTTGAGACCACACCTGGCGCGTTATCTGGGGATTCCCATTGATCAGGGCGTCATTGTCGCTGCTGTGCAAAAAAACAGCCCGGCAGAGAGAGCGCATATTCAGGTCGGTGATATTATTTTGAAAATCAATGATTACACGGTTGCATCATCCGATGATATTGATGCTATTTTCGATGATCTGGATGCCAAAGCAGGAGACATGATTAACCTGACAATTTATCGCAATAAAAAAATAATTACGATACCATTTAAGCTGGAACGATATCCGCGGCGCTATTAGCGGAGTATTCTGATTTCAACGGAGGTAAATATTGATTCCGCGTTACACACTTCCGCAAATGGGAAAAATATGGACGGATGAAAACAAATTTCGTACCTGGTTGGAAGTTGAAATTACAGTTGCTGAAGTACAAGCAGAACTAAAAATAATTCCCAAAGATGAAGTGGCACAAATCCGCGAGCGGGCAAATTTCGATATCGATCGAATTTTGCAAATAGAAAAAGAAGTCAAACACGATGTGATTGCTTTCCTGACAAACGTGGGTGAATTCGTCGGAGAAGCGTCTCGATTTCTCCATCTGGGAATGACTTCATCGGATTTGCTGGATACGGCAAATGCATTGCTGATGAAACAGGCTGGCGAAATTCTCATCGAGGATATTGAAAAATTTCGCAGCGTGCTCCAAAAAAGAGCGTTGGAACACAAGTGGACGGTTTGCATTGGCAGGTCCCACGGCATACACGCGGAACCGACAACTTTCGGTTTGAAACTTGCTCTGTGGTACGATGAAATGAATCGCAATCTGCGACGGCTAAAAAGCAGCGTGGAAAATATTTCCTACGGAAAGCTTTCCGGAGCGGTAGGTACTTTCGCGCACATGGATCCGATTGTGGAAAAAATGGTGTGTGAACGGTTGGGACTTCAGCCGGCGCCTGTTTCCACCCAAATTATTCAGCGAGATCGCTATGCAGAATTTTTGACAGCCATTGCGCTGACCGGAGCCACAATTGAAAAAATCGCCACAGAAATTCGCCATTTGCAGCGTACAGAAGTTCTGGAAGCAGAGGAATATTTTTCCAAAGGTCAAAAAGGTTCCTCCGCCATGCCGCACAAAAGGAATCCGATAACGTGCGAGCAGATGTCCGGTTTGGCGCGGCTGCTGCGCACCAACGCGCTGGCAGCAATGGAAAATATCGCTCTGTGGCATGAACGGGACATTTCCCACTCATCAGTGGAACGCGTCATTTTGCCGGATAGTACAATTTTATTAAATTACATGTTGCACAAAATGACGGACCTCATTGCGAATTTGCTTGTTTATCCGAAAAATATGCAGCGCAACTTGAACAGGACAAACGGTCTCATTTTTTCGCAAGCCGTTCTTCTGGCACTTGTTCGCAAAGGCTTGCTTCGTGAAAAAGCCTATCAATTAGTGCAGGATCGGGCAATGGAATGCTGGCGTATCGGGAAACCGTTCAAAGAACTATTATTAGAAGATCCTGAAATCACGAAAATATTGCAACCGAAAGAAATCGAAAAAATTTTTGATTATCAATATCATCTCCGCAATGTCGAAAAAATTTTTGAGAAAGCCGGCATTGGTTAATTGAAACTGCAAACAAAAAACGGGGTGAGCGCATTGAAAAAGAAAAAGCCAATTTTTGAAGACAACATCAAAAAAATTTACGCCACGGACGAAGAGGGAAAACTCATAGTCAAATTCAGCGATGAAGTTCCGCTCAAAAGTCCCAACAAAACAGTTGCCGTCAAAGGTAAAGGCGCTATTAACAATCAAATAGCAATATATTTGTACAAATATTTATCATCATTCCACATTGTCACCCATTTTTTGAGCGAGCTGTCTGATCGGGAGATGGTCATTCAGTCAGTGGAACAAATTCCCGTGGAAATTGTTGTTCATAATTTCGTCGGAAAGGAACTGGCGGATCGCTTTGGTCTGGAAGAAACAACCACATTGAATAGCCCGATTCAGGAATATTTTTTGAAAGATGAACGTCAAAACAACCCGTTTATTAATCAGACCCATTTACAAGCGCTGGGAATCCTTCAGGCGGAAGAGTTCAGAATGATAGAGCGATTAGTAGCAAAAATCAATGCAGTCATGCGATCTTTCTTCCTCAGACGACAATTGCAATTGGTCAATTTTAAGCTTGAATTTGGGAAAATTGGGAATAAACTTGTCCTTGCCGGCGATCTGTCGCCAGATACAATCGTTGTTGCAGATATGGCCGAAGGTCAGATAGATTTCAATAAATTCAAGATTACAGCGAATTCTGCGGCAGACGCGTACAACTCGCTCAAAGAGCGTATTTTGCAGGGATGATTTTGATAAAATTTACAAAAATAAAAAAATCTTTGAACAAACATTGAATAAAATTTAAATTTCGAGGTATTCGTGGCAAAAGATGGATACGGATTTTTGACCGGAGTATTTCTATTTTTTATACTCATGCTTGCTGGCGCGATCATTTCACGCAACTTCCTGCTGGAAATTCTGGCGCTGATCAGTTTTGTATTTTTACTTTTTTCTTTTTATTTCTTCCGCGACCCCGAACGGCAGACTCCTGCAATGGAAAACGCCATCATTTCGCCGGCTGACGGAAAAATAATTGTAATTGATGAAGTAAATGAACCGGACTATTTCAAGGGAAGAGTAAAAAAAGTCAGCATTTTTATGTCTGTGACAGATGTTCACGTGAACAGAATACCGGTGAGCGGGAAAGTAAATTATTTTAACTACAAAAAGGGATCCTTTTTACCTGCCTATCACGAAGATGCCTCGCTGCAAAACGAGCACACTTCCATTGGGATTGAGAATGAAAAAATGAAAATCTTATTCAGACAAATTGCTGGCATTCTCGCCCGGCGCATTGTGTGCCACATTCGCGAAGGAAACAAAGTAACCCGTGGCGAACGATTTGGAATGATAAAATTTGGCTCCCGCGTGGACATTTTTGTTCCTTTGCATGTGGAAATCAAAGTGAAGCTAAATGACAAAGTAAAGGCAGGCGAAACGATAATAGGAATTTATTAATTATGAAAAGATCAAGACGGGTGATACCAAATTTATTCACCACAATGAACATATTTTTTGGTTTTCTTGCAATCATCAGCGCCAGCGACGGCAACTTTGTTACCGCCAGTTGGTTTATAATCATCGCCGCAATTTTTGATCTGTTTGACGGACAGGTGGCGCGGCTTACAAAATCCGCCAGTTCCTTTGGCGTGGAATTCGATTCTCTTGCGGACATAATTTCTTTTGGATTGGCGCCGGCGTTCCTCATACAGCGCGCTTATTTGGAGTCTTTTGGATTGCTGGGTACTGTTATCAGTTTTTTGCCACTGGTGTGCGGCGGTATCCGGCTGGCAAAATTTAATATTAATTTCGGCGGAAAAGAGAAGACCGGTTTTATTGGCTTACCTATCCCATTCGCCGCCGTGAGCATTGTCTCATTTGTCATTTTTAACTACTATATTTGGGATGAAATTTTCCTGGAACGAGTTGTGATCCCGCAGATTGTATTGGTCAGCATTTTGATGTTGAGCAAAGTGGAATACTATGTTTTGCCCAAATTTTCTTTTCGTCAAGGGAAAAGACACTCTATCGGGCTAATTATCGTCATTATTTCGACTTTAATCGTATCACTCTTTCCCCAGGCAACTTTTTACCCATTTGTCATCGCATACATTCTATGGGGAATAATTCGCTTTCTGTACAAAATTTTGCGCTCGACTGATCCGGAAAAAACAATCGAAGCTTTTTAAAAAAATATTTGTTTTTTATTTTTAAATTGTCTATATTAAAATTGTAAAAATTAGTCAGCTATTTGCAGAGCGAAATTATTTTATAATGCGCAAAAAAAATTTAGGCATCATTTTTACGGTTATATTTTTCGGCGTGATCATTGGATCTTTGCTGGGGAAATTGGTAGCTTTGCTGCTGCCGGACGGTGTGGTGAAAGATTTTTTTTTAAAATCAATCACCGCAGGATTTGATCCAGTGACATTGAATTTAGGCATCATCAAAATGACACTGGGATTCACATTCATTGTCAATATAATCGGATTAATCGGATTGGGCATAGCCGCTTATCTTCTCAAATGGTATTACGGCCCGCGCGTCTGATCCGGGTATGGTTCACATTTCTTGCGTCATTGGCGCTCAGGAGGTGATGTTTTATGTTTGGTTCCATAGGACCGAGCGAACTTATTTTTATGATGTTCATTATCCTTTTGTTATTTGGCTCGAAAAGGCTGCCTGAATTAGCCCGAGGCCTTGGAAAAGGCTACCGGCAATTCAGAAAAGCGCTGGACGATGTCAAAGATGAAATTGATCTGAATGATGTTGACCGCGATCTTCGCGGTTAAAGGAACGGCCTTTTTCATTTATTTTTAGTGGAGGAAAAAATGGGTATTCCGAGTGGACCAGAGCTTTTGCTCATCGTTTTTGTGCTTGTGCTCCTTTTTGGTGCGAAAAAAATCCCTGAACTGGCAAGTGGTTTGGGCAAAGGAATACGCGAATTCAAAAAAGCGACTCGTGAAGCCGTAGAAGACGAAGAGCCTGCCAAAATTCAGGAAGGCGAGAAAAAAGAGGCAAATTAAACTTCAATGGATTTGACGCGACTTGATTTCACGCAAATTCAGCCTCTTTTGTTAAATGGTTCCATTTCCTGTCTTCAATTGGTCAGTGATTATTTAAAAAAGCTAAATGAAGGCACATCATTGAATGCCTTCATTTCTATTTTTGCTGAAGATGCCCAAATTCGTGCACAGGAAATCGACGCCAGAATCCGGCAAAAAAGAGCCGGCAAGTTAGCCGGGTTGATCATTGCTGTTAAAGACAATATTTTGGTTAAAGGGAAAAGAACGACCTGCGGCTCAAAAATTCTCGCTGATTTTACCGCACCGTACAATGCCACCGTCATTGACAATCTTCTGAAACAAGACGCCATCCTCATCGGCAAAACGAACATGGATGAATTTGCCATGGGGTCTTCCAACGAAAACAGTTTCTTCGGCACTGTCAAAAACCCTTTGGATCAATCAAAAGTACCCGGCGGTTCATCCGGT